>DASQJO010000337.1:0-12502 GCA_035630955.1 Kineosporiaceae bacterium | reverse complement strand
GCGACGCCGAGCAGGATCCGCCGCACGTCGTCGAGGTCCCGGCCGGTCGTCTCGGCGACGCGGACGGCGACTGCGTCCGGCGCGGCGTCCGGCGGCACGGCCAGCCGGCGGGCCAGCCGCCGCAGCACCGCTGTCCGCAGCGTGGCCGCCGCCCGATCGGTGGCGCGGGCGCGACGGTACAGCCTGGCGCGGCCCTGCAGGGTCTCCCCGGCGCGGACGACGACCGGCAGCGGCTCGCGGACGACGGGCCCCAGCCGGCGCCCCCGCCACAGCAGGGCCAGCACGCTCGCCACGAGGACCTCGAGCACCACCCAGTCGAACCAGGGCGGCAGCAGGTCGGTCAGCGACTGCGGGCCGGCGTCCGCGGTCCGGGCCGGGTCGGGCACGAGCCAGACGAGGTCGGGATCGTGCCCTAGCACCCGCAGCGCGAGCGCCGCGTTGGCGTCGTCCGCGAGGTAGGCGTTGCGGAGCACGTCGGCCTGCCCGAGGACGACGAGCGTGGCGTTGCCGGCGTCCTGCGCGCCGTCGAGCTGCACCAGCGAACCGGCGTCGTCCGCGTCCGCGGGCCGGAAGCAGACGTCCGCGCGCACGTCGCCCCGCACGCCGTACAGCTGCCCGCCCGCGCGCGCCGGGCCGGCCTGCGCGTCCGGCGCGGCGCAGCCGGGCGGCAGCGTCCGCGCCTCGCCGCTGCCGGCGGTCCGGACGCCGGGAGCCACGGCGTCCAGCTCGGACTGGCCCGGCCCCACCAGGACGACGCGTGAGGCGCCGTCGGTCGCGCGGCGCAGGGTGCCGGCCGAGAGCAGCCCGGGATGGACGACGACGACCGTCCCGCGGGCCTGCGCCGCCCGGCCGGGGTCGCTGGTCCGGGTGACCGCGACGCCGTGACGGCCGAGGATCTGGGCGACCGCGCGGCTGCCCGAGCGATCGCCGGAGTCGGGGTCGAGGTCGCCCGAGCCGCCCGTCGCGACGAGGGCCGCGACGCCGGCCGCGACCACGACGACGACGGCCACCGCGATGGGGAAGGCCAGCCGCCGCACGCGCGACGCCTGCGCCGTCGTCACGCCCCGTCCCCACTGCCCAGGGGGACCAGCCGCTCTGCCCGCAGCGCGGCGTCGAGCTCGCGCAGTGCCTCGTCCATCGCCGCGGTGGCGGGCCGATCGCCGTACCGGACGTCGTCGAAGATGCGCGCCGCGGCGGTCAGCTGCCCGCCGAGGGCCGGCAGCCGGTCCGCGGCCGCCCGCGCCGCCTCGCCCGCCGTCCGCCCAGGCTGGTCCGCGAGGACGGCGCGCTCCTCGAGCTCGCGCACCACCGTGCGGAACCGCTCGAGCACCGCCGTGCGCAGGTCGCCCGCCGCGGCCGCGGTGTCCGCCGCCGCCCGGTGCCAGGCGGCCGAGCGCGTGCCGTCGTCGAAGACGTCCTGGGTGGCCTTGCGTCCGCGGCCGAGCGGCCCGCCGGCCCGCCGCACCGCCCACATCAGCAGCGCCAGCAGGACGGCGACGAGCAGCGTCCCGGTGACCGCCGTGCCCGAGCCGTGCGGCAGCGGGAGGTCCTGCAGCCTGTCGAGCAGCCACTCCAGCGCGCGCCGGAGCAGGCTCGCGTGCTCGTACTGCGGACCGGCCAGCTCCGCCCGGGCCCAGGCGCGGCCCTGCTCGGCGTCCGGCTGCACCGGCACCTGCAGGTTCACGGCAGGCTCACCGCGAGCGTCACGCCCGTTCCGCCGGCGTCCCCGAGGCGACCGCCTGAGCCAGGCGGACGTCGAGGCCCTCGCGCCGCATCCGCAGGTCGATGTAGAGCAGCGCGGAGACCGCCGCGCTGAACGGGTAGAAGATCGCCCCCGCGATGATCGTGCCGACGCCGCTGATGAGCAGCTGGGCGAAGGTGATCGGCAGGCTCGAGTACGGCGAGTCCTGGCCCGCCGCGGGCAGGCCCGCCAGGAGCCCGATCGGGACGGTGACGACCGCCTGCCCGATGCTCACGATGATCCCGGCCAGGAGCAGGATCCCGAAGACGCGCCACGTGCTGCCCCGCACGATCCGCCACGACCGGCGCATCGCGGTCGTGATCGAGGCGTTCTCGAGCACGAGCGCGGGGGCGGCGAGCGACCAGCGTGTGTAGAGCAGGAACAGGACGACGACCGCGCCGGCCACGCCGGCGATGAGCAGCACGGCGCCCACGTCGTTCGCCCCGGCGACGAGCGCGACGACGCCGGGCACGAGCACGACCACGACCGCGAGCACGGTGATCAGGCCGACGAGCAGCGCCAGCCCGAGCGCGGCGAGCACGCGGCCCCGCGCGCGCCGCCACATCGCGCCCGCGTCCATCCGGCGGCCGAGCACGGCCTCGCTGACCGGGACGATGAGCAGCGCGTTGAGCATGGTCACCGCGACGAACGTGAGCACCGTCGAGACCAGCCGCGACTCGCCGATCCCGCTGATGAGGTCGAGCTGGTCCTCCAGGGAGGTGGAGGCGCCGGTCAGGGCGGGGTTGTCGCCCAGCCGGTTGAGCAGCAGCGCATCGGGCACCAGCGACAGCAGCGTCACCGCGGCCACGACCGCCGCGGCGGTGCCGACCATGGTCCGCGCGTTGGCGCGGACGGCCTGGAAGGCGCCGTCGAGGATCTCCCCGACCGACAGCGGCCGCAGGGGCACGATCCCGGCCGGCGGCTTGCCGTACCCGGCGGGCTCCCAGCCGTGGGGGCCCGACGGCGGCGGCGTCCCCCAGCTGGGCTGCCCCCACTGCCCCGGCTGCGCGGGCTGTCCCCACTGCCCGGGCTGGGGCGGCGGCACCGGCGCCACGGGCGCGTTCGGCGGCGGCTCGGGCGCGCGCCAGCCCCCCGCGTCCCCGTCCGTCATGCCGTCCTCCTCGCCCCGCCCCCGCGTGCCCCGCGTCGGCCCGCGGCGGGCCCGCTCATCCTGTCACGCCCGACCGGGCACCGGCGTGTCGCCGGGCGGTGTCACCATGTGGTCATGAGGGGACGTGTGCTGGTGGTCGACGACGACACGGCGCTGGCCGAGATGCTGGGCATCGTGCTGCGCGGGGAGGGGTTCGACACCTCCTTCTGCGCGGACGGCGCACAGGCGCTCGAGGCCTTCCGGTCGAGCCGTCCGGACCTGGTTCTGCTCGACGTCATGCTGCCCGGGAAGGACGGCATCGAGGTGTGCCGGCAGATCAGGGCGGAGTCGGGCGTCCCGATCGTCATGCTCACCGCGAAGACGGACACCGTCGACGTCGTGCTCGGCCTGGAGTCGGGCGCCGACGACTACGTCGTCAAGCCGTTCAAGCCGAAGGAGCTGGTCGCCCGGGTGCGGGCCCGGCTGCGGCGCACCGACGAGCCGGCGCCCGAGGTGCTCGAGGTCGGCGACCTCACCATCGACGTCGCGGGGCACTCGGTGCGCCGGGACGGGCAGGTGATCCCGCTCACACCGCTGGAGTTCGACCTGCTCGTTGCGCTGGCGCGCAAGCCGTGGCAGGTGTTCACCCGCGAGGTCCTCCTCGAACAGGTCTGGGGATACCGGCACGCGGCGGACACCCGGCTCGTCAATGTCCATGTGCAGCGTCTGAGGTCCAAGGTCGAGCGCGACCCCGAGCGCCCCGAGATCGTCGTGACGGTCCGCGGCGTCGGCTACAAGGCGGGCCCGGCCTGACCCATGGGTCTCCCGCCGGCCGAGACGGCCCGGCCGCTGGCGCGCCGGGCCGTTCCCGCGCGGCTACGCGGGCCCGTGGGGTTCGTGCTCGGCCAGTGGCGGCGGTCCATCCAGCTCCGGGTGGTGGCCGCGACCGTCCTGCTCGGCATCGTCGTCGTGCTCGTCGTCGGGCAGCTGCTGCTGCAGCGGATCACCAGCGGCATCATCGCCTCCCGGCAGGAGGCCGTGATCGCCCAGTCCGCGCAGGACTTCGACCAGACCCGCAAGGACCTGACCAGCGGCGGCAGCGAGCAGAAGAACGGCCTGACGATCCGGGACGTCGTCAACGTGCTCGCCGGCCCGTCCGGCAACCCGACCCGGTACGTCGTGTTCGAGAAGGCGCTCGGCAACACGGCGATCGGGGGCACGAACGTCCTCAGCACCCCCGGCATCTCCAACGAGGCGATCCCGGCGGAGCTGCGCCAGGCGGTCGTCCGGTCCGGCGGCGCCCGGCAGCAGGCCCAGGTCTTCACCACGGCGCTCTCCGGGCGCACCGCGCCGGTCATCGCCGTCGGCGGCCTGCTCGACCTCGGCGCCGCCGCCGGCGGCCGGTACGAGCTCTACTTCGTGTACAGCCTCGACCGCGAGGTCCAGGTCGTGGACGTCGTCCGGCGCACGTTCATCCTCGGCGGCGTCGCCCTCGTCCTTCTGGTCGGCGCAGTGGCGTGGGTCGTCACCCGCCAGGTCGTGACGCCGATCGCGTACGCGGCCAGGACGGCGGAGCAGCTGGCCTCCGGCCGGCTCGACAGACGGATGCAGGTGCGCGGCGACGACGAGCTCGCCCGCCTCGGCCGCGCCTTCAACGAGATGGCCGCCAGCCTCGAGCGCCAGATCCACCAGCTCGAGGAGCTCTCCCGGGTGCAGCGCCGGTTCGTCTCCGACGTCTCCCACGAGCTGCGGACACCGCTGACCACGCTGCGCATGGCGGGCGAGGTGATGTACGAGGCGCGGCACTCGTTCGACCCCGCGCTCGGCCGCAGCGCCGAGCTCCTGCAGGCCCAGCTCGACCGCTTCGAGGCGCTGCTCGCCGACCTGCTCGAGGTGAGCCGGTTCGACGCCGGTGCCGCCGTGCTCGACTGCGAGGCCGTCGACGTGCGGGAGGTCGTCGACCGGGTGGTCGAGGACCTCACGCCGGTCGCCCGGAAGCACGCCACCGTGGTCCGGCTGAGGTCGGGACCCGGCTCGACCGTCGCGGAGGTGGATCCGCGTCGCGTCGAGCGGATCGTCCGCAACCTCATCGGCAACGCCATCGAGCACTCCGAGTCCGAGCCGGTCGAGGTCCGGCTGGCCGGCGACGACGAGTGCGTCGCGCTCACGGTCCGCGACCACGGCGTCGGCCTGCGCCAGGCCGACCTCGGCATGGTCTTCAACCGGTTCTGGCGCGCCGACCCCGCGCGCGCCCGCACCACCGGCGGCACCGGCCTCGGCCTCGCCATCGCCCTCGAGGACGCCCACCTGCACGGCGGCTGGCTGCAGGTCTGGGGCGAGCCGGAGCAGGGCGCGAACTTCCGGCTGACCCTCCCGCGCCAGGTCGGCGGGCCGCTCTCGGGCTCGCCCCTGCCGCTGGTGCCGCCGGACGCCGTCGACGGCGAGGGCGCCGTCGCCGTCGCCGTCGCCAGCGACGGAACGGCCGTGGTGGCCGCCGTGGCCGACCTCCCGACCCTGTCCCCGCTCGCGTCACCCGACGGGCGACCGTCGTCCACCGGGCTCGAGGTGTCGCCGTGAGCCGCCACTTCCCCCCGGTGGGACGGCTGGCCGCCGTGCTCGCCGCGGCGCTGCTCGCGGCCGGCTGCTCGGGGTTCCCCGACCGGGGGCCCGTGCTCGAGGGCCGCAATGTGGACTCGCTCGGCAGTGGCCTGCAGAGCTTCGCCGCGCCGCCGGTGACGGGGGCCTCGCCGGCCGCCATCGTCGACGGGTTCCTACGCGCCGGCGAGGACGTGCACGAGGACCACAAGGTGGCCCGCGAGTTCCTCGCCTCGCCCGAGACCCCGTGGCAGCCGGACGCGACGATCGTCGTCCTCGACAAGGCGCCGCAGGTGACGCTGGTGCAGCAGCGGGCCGCGGGCGGGGGAGTGACGTCCGACGTCGGGAGCGGGCCCTCCCCCCGGCCCGGCGACGTCGCGACCGTGCGGGTGACCGGCCAGGTCGTCGCCCACGTCGACGGCCGCGGCCTGATGACCCTGCCCGGGGCGGGCTCCGCGGGCACCCAGCCGGCGTCCTTCGACGGCGCGTACCACCTCGCCGCGGACGAGCACGGGCAGTGGCGGATCGACCGGGTCCCCGCCGGTGCCGGGCTCGTGCTCACCGACGAGCAGTTCCTCAGCAGCTTCCGGCCGCTCCCGCTCTACTTCGCCGACGCCACCGGCCGCTGGCTGGTGCCCGACGTGCGCTGGTTCCCCTACCTCGACGCCGACCCCGTGCCCACCGCGATGCTCGTGGTCACCGCGCTCCTGCGGGGCCCGGCGTCCTGGCTCGGACCCTCGGTGACGACGGGGACGGTGCCGCGCACCCAGCTGACCCCGGTCGGGGGCGTGCGGCTCGACGGCGACGTCGTCCACGTCGACCTCGACGCCACCATCCGCCGCGCCTCCCCCGAGCAGCGCCGGCTCCTGCACGCCCAGCTCAGCGCGACGCTGCGTGACCTCCTCAACGCCTCGGACGTCGTCCTCACGGCCGGGCAGGCCGCGCTCGACGTCCCGCCCGGCGACGGACCCCGGCTGTGGAGCGATGCCTCCCGGCTGGACACCGGTCAGTTCGGCCGCGGGGACGAGGCGGGCCAGTCGCGGCAGGACCAGCCGGACCAGCAGGTGCAGGCCACGGCGACGGAGCAGCAGCCGCTCTGCCTGGGCCAGCGGAACCGCGTGGGCGAGCTCGACACCTCCCCGGCCAAAGCTGTGTGCCGGGAGCGCAAGGACCTCGGTGGCCTGGCCCGCGACGACCTCACGCTGGCGGTCGCCGACGCCACCGGGCATCTCGTGGCCGGCCTTGTCGCGGGCGGCACCGCCGTCGTCGCGGTGCCCGCGTTCACGTCGCCGCCGGTCGCCCCTCGGCGGGTGCTGACCGGGCCCGGGCTCACCGCCCCAAGCATCGACACCCACGGCTGGATCTGGTCCACCACCTCGGACGACAGGGTCCTCGCCGGCCGGCTCGGGAGCCGTCAGCGGCGGATCGACGCTCCATGGCTCCAGGGCGCGACGATCCGCGCCGTCCGGATCAGCCCCGAGGGCGCCCGCGCCCTGCTCCTGATCACCCGGGGCGCCGTGACGCAGGCCGTCGTCACCGGTGTGGTCCGCGGCAAGGACGGAGCCCCCCGCGCGTTCTCGCCCGTCACGCCGCTGCGCGTCCTCGGCGACCTGACCCGCGCCGTCGACGGTGCCTGGTCGGACGCCCGGGACGTCGTCGTCCTCGGCAGCCGGGCGACGGACACCCATCTCTTCGTGATCCAGGCGCAGGTCGGCGGCGAGCGTGGGCAGACCCCGATCAGCACCCAGGTGCCGGACGATGCGACCGGCCTCGCGATCAGCAGCCCGGTGGACGTCTATGTCCGTACCGCCGACGGGAAGAGCGCCGCCAGCGTGCTGGGCACGTGGAAGCCCCTCGACGTCCGGGGCCTGACCCTGCCCGACTGAGGTCGTCCACAGCCGGTGCGCGGGCGTCCCGCCGTCCACAGGCGACGCGACCGGCCCTCCCCCCGGGCGTCGCCGGCGGCCAGGGTCGATCCCGTGCACCCCACGATCGGACGGCTCGCGGGCTCGGCGGCCCGGGCGGCCGCGGCCCTGCTCGCCCTCGTGGTGCCGGTGGAGTGTCCCGGCTGCGGCGCCCCCGACGTGCGGCTCTGCCGCCGCTGCGCCCGTGCGCTGACGGCGCCGGCCGTGCCAGTGCCGACCCCCGTTCCCGTGCCGGTTCCGGTCTGGGCCTGCGCGCCGTACGCGGGAGGCGTGTCGCGCTCCGTGGTGGCGTGGAAGGACCGGGGCCGACTGGACCTGACGACGGCGCTCGGGGCCGTGCTCGCCCGGGCGGTCGCGGAGGCCCTGGCCGCGGCGCCGGGGCCGCTCCCGGGCCGGGTCCTGCTCGTGCCCGCCCCGTCGTCCGCGGCCGCTCGGCGGGCCCGCGGCACCGACGTCGTCGCCGCGCTGGCCCGGGCCGCGGCGGTCGAGCTGCGGCGGCAGGGTCTCGCCGTCGCGGTCCGTCCCGCGCTCCGGCAGCGCCGCCGGGTCGCGGACCAGGCGGGTCTCGGCGCGGCCGCGCGGCGGGCGAACCTCGCGGGCGCCCTCGGCGTCCACCCGTTCTCCCGCTCCGGACTCCGGGGTGCGGCCGTCGTGCTTGTGGACGACGTCGTCACCACCGGCGCCACGGCCGCGGAGGGGTGCACGACGCTGGCCGCGCACGGCGCGGTCGTCCTCGCTGTCGCGGCCGCCTGCTGGACGCCGCGGCGCCGCCCCGCGGAGCCGCCGCCGTCGCAACCGTGCTCACAGGGAACGTTCAGTCCGCCCCGGTCGTCCCCGGCAGACGAGGACGGAGTTCTGCACTAGCGTGGCTGGGACCACAGATGCGGTGGGGGCTGCGACGGAACCTGTCAGCGACAGACGGAGGTCCAGCATGGAGATCGTCATCAGCGGTCGGCACACCGAGGTCCCGGAGCGCTTCAGGCGGCTCGCGGAGGAGAAGCTCCTCAAGATCGGCCAGCTCGCGCCCAAGGCGCACCGCGCCGACGTGGAGCTCTCCCACGAGAAGAACCCGCGCCAGTCCCAGACCTGTGAGCGTGTCGAGATCACCGTCCGCGGCAAGGGCCCGGTGATCCGTGCCGAGGCCAGCGCCGAGGACCCGGCCGCTGCGCTCGACCTGGCGTTCGGCAAGCTGCTGGAGCGCCTGCGCCGGCACCGTGACCGGCGCAAGGTCCACCACGGCCGGCAGACACCACCGTCGGTCCGGATCTCCGAGACGACCGTGATCACGATCGACGGCGCCCCGCGCGACGGCTCGGCTCCCGAGTCGGGCGACGAGACCGCGCCCGACAGCTCGGCGGCTGACCGCGCGGCGCCCGACGCAGCCGTCCTGGACGGAACCGTCGTCGAGGCCGGCCCGCCCGAGGAGCGGGCTCTCGACGGGTCGAGTCCGATCATCATCCGCACCAAGGACCACGAGGCCCGGCCCATGTCGCTGGAGCAGGCGCTCTACGAGATGGAGCTGGTCGGGCACGACTTCTACCTGTTCGTCGACGCGGACTCCGGCCGTCCGAGCGTCGTCTACCGGCGACGTGGCTGGAGTTACGGCGTCATCCGGCTCAAGGCCGACCCGGCCCCGCCCGCCGTGGGCGCTCCGGAGGAGAACGGCGCGCGCCTCCCGCAGTCGACGACGGTCTGACCGGCGCTGTCGGTACCCGCTGGCAGGATCGCCGGCGTGGCAGCATCGAGCACCAGCGCATTGAGGGGCAGGACACCGAGCGGCAGGGCGATCCGCGGCGCGCATGCACCGGCGGAGCGGCTGACGGGCCCGCAGGCGCGGCGGATCGCCCTGGCCGCCCAGGGCTTCGGCGCTCCGCCGCCCGGCGGTCCCGTGACCATGCGCCAGGTGCAGGGCGTGCTCGACCGGATCGCCGTGCTCCAGATCGACTCGGTCAACGTCGTCAGCCGCAGCCACTACGTGCCCGTGTTCAGCCGGCTCGGTCCCTACGACCGGGCGCTGCTCGACCGCGCGGCGTCCCGGCCGCCCCGGCGGATCGTCGAGTACTGGGGGCACGAGGCCTCCTACGTCGCACCGTCGACGCACCGGCTGTTGCGCTTCCGGATGGCCCGCGCCCACGACGAGGCCTGGGGCGGCATGGTCGCCGTGGCCCGGCAGCTGCCGGCCGTGCTGGACGCCGTCCGCGCCGAGGTCAGCGCCCGCGGCCCGCTCACGGCGGCGGAGATCGAACGAGCGCTCGCGCCGCCCGTGCCCCGCGACCGCACGAACTGGGGCTGGAACTGGTCGGACACCAAGCGCGCCGTGGAGTTCCTGTTCTGGTCCGGTGAGATCTCCAGCGCCGGCCGGACCACGCAGTTCGAGCGGAGGTACGACCTCACGTCGCGGGTCCTGCCGCGCGACGTCGCCGCCGCTCCCGACCCCGAGCCGGACGACGCCTTCCGCGAGCTCGTCCGGATCGCGTCACGGGCCTGCGGCGTCGCCACCGAGCGCGGACTGCGCGACTACTTCCGGCTCAAGCCCGAGCAGGCGCGGCCGGCGATCGCCGATCTCGTCGACACCGGCGAGCTCGTCCCCGTCGAGGTGGACGGCTGGGCGCGGACCGGCTACCTGGACCCCGCCGCCCGGCGGCCGCGCTGGATCCGGGCCCGCGCCCTGCTCAGCCCGTTCGACTCGCTGATCTGGGAGCGGGAACGGACCGAGGAGCTCTTCGGGTTCCGGTACCGGATCGAGATCTACACGCCCGCGCACCGCCGCGTGCACGGCTACTACGTGCTGCCGTTCCTGCTCGGCGACGAGCTCGTCGCCCGCGTCGACCTCAAGGCCGACCGCGCGCCCGGCGGCTCCGGCCTGCTCCAGGTCAGGTCGGCGTGGGCGGAGGAGGATCGTCCGCCCGGAACCCCTCCGCACGCGGAGGTCGCCGACGAGCTGGCGGCAGAGCTGCGGAAGACGGCGTCCTGGCTGGGGCTGGACGGGGTCACTGTGGAGCCGCGCGGCGACCTCGCCCCGGCGCTGGCGGCGGCGGTGGCCCGGGACGTCTAGGGAGCCAGCTCCTGCGCGAGCAGGTCGAACCGGACGAGGTCGTCGACGGAGCCGTCGCCGAGGAGCTCGGCCTGGCGGTCGCGGCCGGTCTCGAGGAATCCCGCGCGGACGGCGACCCGCTGCGACGCACCGTTGCCGGACGCCGCCCGCAGCACGACGCGCGCGCGGCCCAGGCCACCGACGTCGGCCGGCAGCAGCGCGTGCCGGGCCGCGAGCCGGGCCGCCGAGGTCATGATGCCCACGCCCCGCTCCGCCGGGTGCGTCCAGTAGCCGATCTCGCAGCTGCGGCCGAGGTCGACCAGGCCGAACAGCGCCACCTCGCCGAGCAGGCGGTCGTCCCGCGGATCCGCCACCGCCCACGTGAGGCTGCGCCCGGCCGCCGCCTCCTCGGCGAGGTGCTCCAGGTGCGCTCGGGCGTCGTCGGCGGTGTAGGGGGCCGGTAGCCGCGCGAGCCAGTGCCGGGTCAGCGGGTCGTTGCACGCCTCGACGATCCGCGCGACGTCGGTCGACCGGTAGGGCCGTAGCCGGACCCGGCGGTCGTTCACGACAGGTGCGTCGAGCCACACCGTCGACGGTTGCATGGACTCCCCGCGGACCAGCGAGCCGACCCACGCGTCGTACCTCTCGCCGCGCAGCGCGAGCAGGCTCCGCAGGGTCGCCTCGACCCGGAAGCCCACCCGCCAGGCCGCCCGGCGGCTCGGCCAGTTGCCGGCGACCGCCTGCCAGTGCACGACCTGCAGGTCGAGCGTCTCGAAGCCCCACGGGAGCAGCAGCCGCAGCGCCCGGTCGAGGATGCCGCGCCCTCGCGCCCACGGTCCGAGTCCGTAGCCGACGGTCGCCCCGCGTTCGCCGTCCGGGCGCAGGTCGACGGTGCCGCAGAACACGCCGTCCGTCTCCACGGCGAACGCGAGGTACCGCGCCTGCCGCCACTCGTGCTCGCGCGTCGCGATCCACTCCTCGGCGTGACGCCGCTCGTACGGCACGGGCACGGTCGTCCACCGCTGCATGAGCGGGTCACGACACTGCGCCACGACGTGGTCGACGTCGTCCGGCCGGTGGGCGCGCAGCGTCACCACTCCATCGGTGAGCGTAGGCGCCCAGGCTGGGAGGTCCACCGGCCCACCTTGTCGGTGGGCCTTCACGGCGGCAACCCTGCCGCTCGGCGAGTGTCTACCATGGACCGTCGGGCACCTTCGGTCGCCCTGATTCGTCGTGCCCGACGTGCGGCGTGATGTGCGCCGCGGGTCACGAGGGTGAGTGCTGGGAGACGCAGCGTGGTGAAGATCGTCGATAGGCTCCTGCGGGCGGGCGAGGGTCGTACCCTCAAGCGACTGGAGGGCCTGGCCGCGCAGGTGAACGCCCTCGAGGACGACTTCGTCGGGCTGTCGGACGCCGAGCTCCGCGAGGAGACCGACAAGTTCCGCGCGCGGCTTGCCGACGGCGAGAGCCTCGACGACCTCCTGCCCGAGGCCTTCGCGACCGTGCGCGAGGCGGCGCGCCGCACGCTCGGCCAGCGGCACTTCGACGTCCAGCTCGTCGGTGGCGCGGCCCTGCACCAGGGGAACATCGCCGAGATGAAGACCGGCGAGGGCAAGACCCTCGTCGCCACCGCCCCGGCGTACCTCAACGCGCTCGCCGGCAAGGGCGTGCACGTCATCACCGTGAACGACTACCTGGCGTCGTACCAGTCGGAGCTCATGGGCCGGGTGTACCGGTTCCTCGGCCTGTCGGTGGGCTGCATCCTGGCGCAGATGACGCCGGACCAGCGGCGCGAGCAGTACGCGGCCGACATCACTTACGGCACGAACAACGAGTTCGGCTTCGACTACCTGCGCGACAACATGGCCTGGTCCGTCGAGGACATGGTGCAGCGCGGCCACGCGTACGCCATCGTCGACGAGGTCGACTCGATCCTCATCGACGAGGCCCGCACGCCGCTCATCATCTCCGGCCCGTCGGACCAGCCGACGAAGTGGTACACAGAGTTCGCGAAGATCGCCGAGCGGCTGAAGCGGGACGTCGACTACGAGGTCGACGAGAAGAAGCGCACCGTCGGCGTGCTCGAGTCGGGCATCGAGCGGGTCGAGGACTACCTC
>DASQJO010000336.1:0-1757 GCA_035630955.1 Kineosporiaceae bacterium | reverse complement strand
GTCCACGGTCCGCTCATACATCAAGAGCGCGGTCTTGGCCTCGGCGGCCGCCCGTTGTTCCCGGGTCAGGCTCGTGCTCGGGGCCGGGACGGTCGCGGTCGTCGGGCTCGTCGTCGACGGCGTCCCGGAGCCCCCGTCCGTGCAGGCGGCGAGCGCGAACGCCGTCGCGACGACGACCGCGGACACGCGAAGCCGTCGTCCGTTCACCCCGTGCACCAGACCTCCCCCGGTCGGACCAGAGGGCGCCGAGCATAGATCGTGATGAGATTCGTGCGCCATGGCGGATCCACAGGTTCGAACCACGCACGCGAGGGAAGTGTGAGGACGACGTCCGAACCACCGAAGGAGATCGCGTGAGCGCCGTCACCCAGTCCACGACCGAGGAGGCCCTGTCGCCGGAGGTCATCGCCGACCCCGCGGCCCTGCACCTCGGCGCGCTCGGGTCCGTCGGGCCGCTGGTGGACGACGTCCGGAGCATCGTCGTGCTTCGCGCGAACGGCATCGGTGACTTCGTCGTCGCCGTCCCGGCGCTCGAGGCGCTGCGCGCGGCCTACCCCGACGCGCGCATCACCTACCTCGGCCTGCCGTGGCACCCGGAGCTGCTGGAAGGCCGTCCAGGTCCGTGGGACGCCGTGGACGTCGTCCCGCCCTATCCGAACATGATCGCCGGCGGCCCGGTCGACGAGGACCGCATCGACGACTTCGTCCGCCGCCACAGCTCCGAGCACTACGACCTCGCCGTCCAGTTGCACGGCGGCGGCGGCAACTCCAACCCCTTCATGGAGCGGCTCGGCGCCCGCATCACCGTCGGCGCCTGCGACGTCGGCGCGCCGCCGCTCGACCGCTGGGTCCGCTACGCCTACTACCAGCACGAGGTGCTGCGGTTCCTCGAGGTCGTCGCGCTCGTCGGCGCGGCGCCCGTCACGATCGAGCCGCGGCTCGCGCTGACCGCTGCCGACGTCCGGCACGCCGAGGCGGCGCTGCCGGTCACCGCGCAACCCCTCGTCGTCCTGCACCCCGGTGCCTCGGACCCCCGCCGCCGCTGGCCGGCGGAGTCCTTCGCGGAGGTCGCTCGGGCGCTCGAGGAGCGCGGCTGCCGGGTGGCCGTGGTGGGCCACGGGCCGGACGACGCCCGCGCGGGCGCCCGCATCGCCGAGCTGTCGGACGCCGTGAACCTGGTGGGCGCGCTCGACATGAAGGCGATGGCGGGCGTCCTCGCCCGGGCCCGGCTCGTCGTGGCCAACGACTCCGGGCCGAGGCACCTCGGCGCCGCGCTCGGCACGCCCACGGTCGGTGTCTACTGGGTGGGCAACGTGATCAACGCCGGTCCGCTGCTGCGCGCCCGGCACCGCGTCGCCGTCTCGTTCCGGAACACCTGCCCCGTCTGCGGCGTGGACCAGGCCGCACTCGGCTCGCAGCGGTGCCCGCACGACGACTCGTTCGTCGCGGACGTCACCGTCGACGAGGTCCTCGGGCACGCCGCCGACCTGCTCGACGGAGACTGAGGCCCTCGTCTCTCAGAGCACGAGTTCGGGCTTGATCCGCTTGACGCTCCAGACGCGGAGCCGCCGAGCCGCGAGTGCGCTGACGAGCAGCGCCACGCCCAGGTACGCCAGCAGCACGAGCGCGTCGCGTCCGACCGACGCCAGGTCGCCGCCGTACAGCAGGTGCCGCAGCCCGTCGACCGAGTACGACATCGGCAGCACCCGGTGGAGCCCCCACAGCGGCGTCGGGATCGTCTGCCACGGGAACGTTCC
>DASQJO010000335.1:0-5344 GCA_035630955.1 Kineosporiaceae bacterium | reverse complement strand
AGCGCAGCGGCGTGCTGCCGGCCTGCCGGACGACGCGCGGCTCGAGCGGGTTGCCGAAGTCGTCGACGCCGGCGGCGCGGATCCGGTCGAGCTCGACCGCGGGGATGGCGTCCACGCGGAACGTGGCCCTGCGTGCCGTCGTCGTCATGTCGGTGATCATGTCGCTCCTTCGCTCGAGGTGTCTCGAACCACCAACGCGAGGGACCGGTTGGGCGTGAGGTCCTGATCCGGGCAGGTCATAGTGAGGCGTCCGCGGCGCCGGGGTTCGGGAGGATGCGTGAAGGTCTGGTCGCGGCGCGTCGCCGCGGTGGGGGCCGTCGCCCTCACGACGATGCTCGCCGCGTGCGGCTCCTCGTCGTCCTCGGCGTCCTCGTCGTCCTCGGCCTCCGGCTCGACGGCGCCGTCGGCCTCGGCGTCCGCCGCGCCCGCGCCCGTGCTGGACCAGGACTTCCCCGACCCGGACCTCCTGCGCGTCGGGGACACCTGGTACGCCTACGCCACGCAGCGGACCGGCCCGTTCGGCAACCTGCAGGTCGCGAGCTCGAAGGACCTGTCGAAGCAGGGCAGCTGGAACCTGCTGAGCGCCGACCCGCTGCCGAAGCTGCCGGCGTGGGCGACCGCGGGGCGGACGTGGGCGCCGGACGTCAGCGCGACGAAGGGCGGCTACGTCATGTACTTCGCCGCGCACAGCGTCGACCCGGACCTGCAGTGCATCGGCGTCGCCACCGGGACCGCGCCGACCGGCCCGTTCACGCCGGTCGGGGACAAGCCGCTGGTCTGCCCCGCCGACCTCGGCGGCGCCATCGACCCGGCCTCGTTCGTGGACGCCGATGGCACCCGGTACCTGCTCTGGAAGAACGACGGCAACTGCTGCGGCAAGGACACCTGGCTCTGGCTGCAGCGGACCACGCCCGACGGGCTGCGCCTCGTGGGCTCGCCGACGAAGCTGATCAAGCAGGACCAGGCGTGGGAGGGCAACCTCGTCGAGGCGCCGGACCTGGTGCGGCACGGCTCCACCTACACGCTCCTGTACTCCGCGAACGACTACTCCGGCGAGAAGTACGCCACCGGCTACGCCACCGCGCCGAAGATCACCGGTCCGTACACCAAGGCCGCGCAGCCGCTCCTCACGACGGCCGCCACCGACGTCACCGGCCCCGGCGGCGAGGACGTCGTCGCCGGCGAGGACGGCCGGAGCTGGATCGTCTTCCACGGCTGGGACGACGCGAAGAGCCGGCGGGCGCTCTACGTCCTGCCCCTGACCTGGCAGGGCGACCGGCCTACGGTGTGGCCATGACGAGCCGGATCGCCGCCCTCGCCGTCGACGCGCACGACCCCGCCCGCCTCGCGGACTTCTGGTGCCAGGTGCTCGGGTGGGTCGTCCACGACCATGACGAGGACGGCTTCGTGACGATCGCGCCGTCCGGCGCCCGGCCCGACGCCGGCGACCCCTCGATCGACTTCGCGCCCGTGCCGGAGCCGAAGACCGTCAAGAACCGCCTGCACCTGGACCTGCGCGCCGACGGCACCAGCCGGGACGAGGAACTGGAGCGGCTGCTCGCGCTCGGCGCGCGCCACGCCGACGTGGGTCAGGGTCCGGACGTCAGCTGGGTGGTGCTCGCCGACCCTGAGGGCAACGAGTTCTGCCTGCTGTCGCGCACCGTGCAGGAGGCGCGGCGCGGCTGACGCGTCCGCGGTGGCGGGGCACGATGGGCGGATGCCCGGAAGCCAGCCCCTCGCCGGTCGCGTCGCCCTCGTCACCGGGGCGAGCCGGCGGATCGCCATCGGCGCCGCCGTCGCCCGCCGCCTGTCCGCCGACGGTGCCGCCGTCCTCGTCCACGGCTGGTCGCCCGCGGACGCCGAGCAGGAGTGGGGGGCCGACGAGGGCGGGGCCGCCGCGCTCGTCGAGGAGCTCCGGGCGGCCGGAGGACGCGCCGATCTCGCGGAGGCCGACCTCGCCGACCCCGAGGCGCCCGCCCGCCTGGTCGCCCAGGCGCGGGAGACCTTCGGCCGGCTCGACGTCGTCGTCGCGACCCATGCGCGCAGCAGCTACCAGTCGCTCGAGGAGCTGACCGCCGCCGAGATCGACCTGACGTATGCCGTGAACACCCGCGCGACGTTGCTGCTCGTGCAGGCCTTCGCGGCGCAGCACGAGGGCGTGCCGGGCGGTCGCGTCGTCCTCTTCACGTCGGGGCAGTACAACGGCGGGATGCCGGGGGAGCTCCCCTACGTCGCGTCGAAGGGCGCCCTGCACCAGCTGACGGCGAGCCTCGCGCTCCACCTCATGCCCCGCGGCATCACGCTGAACTGTGTCGACCCCGGCCCGAACGACACCGGGTACGCCGACGACGAGACCCGTGCGGCGGTCGCCGAGCGCAGCCCCGGCGGGCGCTGGGGAACCCCGACCGACGCGGCGCGCCTGGTGGCGTGGCTCGCGAGCGACGAGGCGGACTGGGTGACCGGGCAGATCGTCGCCTCGGACGGCGGCTGGTCGATCCGCTAGCGCCTCACGCCGTAGCGGACCAGCGTCCCCTCCCGGCCCGCGTACGTCATGCCGCACCTCTGCAGCACGCGGATCGACGCCGCGTTGTCCGCCTCGGCGTGGGCCACGACCTCGCGCACACCGGGCAGCTCCAGCGCCAGCACGACCAGCGCCCGCGCCGCCTCCGTCGCGTACCCGCGCCGGCGTCGGGAGGGGACGATGCCGTACCCGAGCTCCACCATGCCGTCGCGCGGTGGGCCGAAGAAGCCCGCCGTCCCGATCGTCTCGCCGGCCCGCGCCTCGACGACGAGCCGCGGGCCGTAGACGGCGTCCGGCCCGGCGGGCACCCCCTCCCGGACGAGCACGCCCGCGACGTCGACGTCCCCCTCGGCCGGGAAGTCCCGCGCCCAGCCCGGCAGCCGCTCGCCGGCGACGAGGGCGGCGGCGGTCACGGCGTCCATCAGCGGCAGGCGCAGCCGTGCCGTGGTCAGCTCGAGGGGCATGAGGGCAGCATGGCTGCATGACGGGCGACAGAACGGCGGACGCCGACCTCGAGGTCCTCGACGAGATCCAGCGCCGGGTGCTGTGGCTGTCCACCCGGATCGTGGACGCCGCGAACCGGGAGCGGGCCACCGGCGACGGCGTCAAGGTCGGCGGCCACCAGGCGAGCAGCGCCTCGCTCGTGACGGCGATGACGGCGCTCTGGTTCGCCCATCTCGACGCTGCCGACCGGGTCGCGGTCAAGCCGCACGCCTCGCCCGTGTTCCACGCGATCCAGTACCTGCTCGGGAACCTGGACCGGTCGTACCTCACCCGGCTGCGCGCCCGAGGCGGGCTGCAGTCCTACCCGAGCCGCACGAAGGATCCCGACGAGGTCGACTTCTCCACCGGCTCGGTCGGCCTGGGCGCGGCCGCGCCGCTGTTCGCGGCCGTCACCCGCCGGTACGTCGACGCCCACTTCGGCCCCCGCCCGCGCTCCCGCTTCATCTCGATCATCGGGGACGCCGAGCTCGACGAGGGCAACGTCTGGGAGGCCGTCGCCGACCCCGCGACGACCGGGCTCGGCGACGTCATGTGGCTCGTCGACTTCAACCGGCAGAGCCTTGACCGGGTCATCCCCGGCGTCCGGATCGCCCAGTGGCGCGGCCAGTTCGAGGCCGCGGGCTGGCACGTCGTGGAGGTCAAGTACGGCCGGCGGCTGCAGGAGGCGTACGCCCGGCCCGGCGGCGACCTGCTGCGCGACTGGATCGACCTCATGCCGAACGAGCAGTACCAGTCGCTGTTCGGGCTGTCGGGCGACGCGCTGCGCAAGCAGTTCCTCGACGGGGCACCGGACGGTGTCGCCGAGTTCGTGGCCGGCTACTCCGACGACGCCGACGACGCCGACGCCGCCGCCGACGACGACGGGGACGAGGCGCTGGCGCCGCTCGTCACGGACCTCGGCGGTCACGACCTGCCCGCGCTGCTCGACGCCTACCGGCAGTGCGACGCCGTCGCCGACCGGCCGAGCGTCGTCTTCGCCTACACCGTCAAGGGCTGGGGACTGCCGATCGCGGGCAACCCGCGCAACCACTCGGCGCTGCTCAGCGGCGAGCAGCTCGACACCCTCCGCGACTCGTTCGGGCTGACCGCCGACGACGAGTGGGACCGGTTCGACCCGGCGTCCCCCGCCGGCATCTGGTGCAACGTCCGGCGCGAGGCCCTCGCCCGGGAGCCCCGGACGCCGTCCTTGCCGATCACGGTGCCGGAGACGACCCGGCAGCGCGCGGGCAAGCCCATCTCGACGCAGGAGGTCTTCGGCCGCGTCCTCGTCGACCTCGCCCGGGACGCCTCCGTGGCGCCGTACCTCGTCACGACCGCGCCCGACGTCGCGACCTCGACCAACCTCGCCGGGTTCCTCAACCGGACCGGCGTCTTCGCGCCGACCCAGCGGCGCGCGTGGAACGAGGACCGGATGCTCCGCTGGCTCGAGGGCCCGAGCGGCCAGCACATCGAGCTGGGGATCTCGGAGATGAACCTCTTCCTGCTCCTGGGCCAGCTCGGGCTGTCGTGGGACCTCTCCTCCCAGCCCCTGCTGCCGGTGGGCACCGTGTACGACCCGTTCGTCCTGCGCGGGCTCGACGCTTTCGTTTACGGCGTCTACTCCGGGGCTCGGTTCGTCGTGGCGGGGACGCCGTCCGGCGTCACGCTCGCACCCGAGGGCGGCGCGCACCAGTCGACGATCACGGCGTCCGTCGGGCTCGAGCTGCCGAACGTGACGTTCCTCGAGCCCGCGTACGCCGGCGCGCTGGACTGGCTGCTCTGCCACGCCCTCGGCCGGATCGCCGCCGGCCCGTCGGGGACGCCGACCGCGGTCCCGGCCGAGGACGGCGCCTACTACGTCCGGCTGTCGACGCGCCCGCTCGACCAGGCGCCGTTCGAGGCGGCGCGGGCCCGGCTCGGGGACGCCGTGCTGCGACGCGCGGTGCTCGCCGGCGCCTACCGGCTCGTCGACGCCGTCGAGAACCACCCCTCGCTGCGCGAGCCCGGGACGCCCGTCGTCCACCTGGTCGGATCCGGTGCGGTCCTGCCCGAGGTGGTGGCGGCGTCCGACGAGCTGGCGGAGGAGGGCATCGCGGCGCACGTCGTCGACGTCACCTCACTGGACCGGCTCTACCGGGCGTGGCAGCGGACCTTGCGGCAGGGTGTCCGGACGGCGACCGCGCCGAGCCTGCCGGGTGCGCTGCGGACCGCCTTCGGCGTCGACGCCGGTCGCGCGCCCGTCGTCACCGTCCACGACGCGGCGTCGCACGCGATGGCCTGGCTGGGCTCGGCCCTCGGCGTCCCCTGCGTCCCGCTGGGGGTCGACGAGTTCGGGCAGTC
>DASQJO010000334.1:0-6939 GCA_035630955.1 Kineosporiaceae bacterium | reverse complement strand
CACGAGGTAGGGGTACGGCGCCAGCTCGCGCTCGCTCCCCGGTGGCAGCTCGACCTTGCCCGCCCGCACCGCCTTGTTGAAGTCGTCGACGTGGCGGAAGCCGAAGTTCGCGAGGTCGTCGTAGCGGGCGTCCATCTCCTTGACGACCCACATCAGCGCCTCGGCGGCCTTCTTGGGGCTGGTGATGATCGGCGTGATGAGGTGCGGGATCCCTTCGTAGGCCGTGAGCTCGACCCGCTTGGGGTCGACGAGCACCATGCGGACCTCGTCCGGCGTCGACCGCATGAGGACCGAGGTGATCATCGAGTTGACGAAGCTCGACTTGCCCGCGCCGGTCGCGCCCGCGACCAGCAGGTGCGGCATCTTCGCCAGGTTGGCCAGCACGTAGCCGCCCTCGACGTCCTTGCCGACGCCGATGACCATCGGGTGCTCGAGCTTGCGCGCGGTCTGGCTGCGCAGGACGTCGCCGAGCGAGACGGTCTCGCGGTCGGCGTTCGGGATCTCGATGCCGATCGCGGACTTGCCCGGGATGGGCGACAGGATCCGGACGTCGGCGCTCGCGACCGCGTACGCGATGTTCTTCGACAGCGCCGTGACCCGCTCGACCTTGACCGCCTGGCCGAGCTCGACCTCGTAGCGCGTCACCGTGGGGCCGCGGGTGAAGCCGGTGACGCGGGCGTCGATCGCGAAGTCCTCGAGCACCCGGGTCAGCTGCTCGACGACCCGGTCGTTGGCCGCGCTACGCGCCTTGGCGGGCGTGCCGGGGGCCAGGACGTCGGACGGCGGCAGCGTGTACGTGACGTCGCCGGCCAGCTGGAGCTGCTCGACGCGCTGCGGGAGCTGCGCCGTCGGCGGGGGCTCGAGCACGGGCTTGGCGGGCACGGGCCCCGTCGCCGGGGCGGCGGCGGATCGCGCGGCGGGCGACGGCTGGTCGGCGTCCGGCACCGGCAGCCCGGAGGCGAAGCCGGGCACGGGCTCGGTGGGCTGCTCGGCCGCGACGCCGGGCGCCGGCTCCGGCCGGCGTCCCCGCTTGCCGCCCGGCTTCGCCGGCGCGGTGATGACCGCCTTCTCGTAGGCCTCGTCGCCGTCCAGGGGGCTCTCCGGGTCGCCGCCGCGCTGCCGCCGTCGCAGGGCGGCCAGGCTCGGGTCGGTGGCGTCGCCGGGCTGGTCGCCCTCGTACCCGCCGGTGAGCCGGTCGTGCAGGTCACGCAGGCGCTGCGGGATCTGGTGCACCGGCGTCGCGGTGATGACGAGCAGCCCGAAGAAGGCCAGGAGCAGCAGCAGCGGCACCGTGACCCAGGCCGTCAGCGCGTGCGTGAGCGGGGAGGCGGCGAGGAAGCCGATGATGCCGCCGGCGTCCCGCACCGGGTCGGCGCCGTCCGCCGGCCCGGGCAGGCCCGCCGTGAGGTGCACCAGGCCGGTGGCCGACACGGCGAGCGCGCCGAGCCCGATCGTCACGCGGTTGGTGGCCTGGACGAGGTCGGGGTGGCGCAGGAGCCGGACGCCGAGGCCCAGCAGGACGAGCGGGAGCACGAGCCCGACCCGGCCGAGGGTGCCCGCGACGACGGCGTGCACGACGGTGCCCACCTGCCCGGGCAGCCCCCACCACTCACGCGCCGCGACGACGATGGCCAGACCGATGAGGAGCAGGCCGAGCCCGTCGCGCCGGTGCGCGGGGTCGAGGTCGCGGGCGCCGGAACCGAGCCGGCGGGCGGCGCCGCCCGTGAGGTGGGCCATCCCCATCCACACGCCGCCGATCGCGCGGATCGGCAGCGGCCAGCCCCAGGGCCGGTCGCCCGGACGGCGACGGTGGTTCTGCCGCCCCCGGCTGCGCGGCGACCGCGTGGAGCGAACGGGCGGCCGCCGGGTCGCGGTCGTGACGCGGCCGCCGCGCCCGCTGCTCGTCCGCGTGACCTCGAGGGCCTCCTCGTAGGGGTCGCCGCGGCGGCGGGAGCTCCCGGTCCGGCCCGACGGCGACCGGCCGGCGGAGGAGGACGTACGGGCGGCCATGGTCAGAATCTACGTGAACGACACGCCGCCGAGCGCCGCCACACGCCGACTCCCCTCCCCTCAGGCAAGAGCGGTGAGGGCGACGGCGGTGTCGGCGGCGAGGGCGGCGTTGTTCCTGACCAGCGCCACGTTGGCGGTCAGGCTGCGGCCGCCGGAGAGGTCGACGATGCGCCCGAGCAGGTAGGGGGTGAGCTCGCGGCGTCCGATGCCGGCGCGCTCGGCGTCGCGGACGGCCTCGTCGATGGCGGCGTCGATCTCGTCGCCGTCGAGCGCGTCGGCCTCCGGGACGGGGTTGGCGACGAGGATCCCGCTGGGCAGGCGGAGAGCGTGGTGGGCGGCGATCACGGCGGCGAGCTCCTGGGCGCTCTCGACCCGGTGGTCCACCGGCAGACCGCTGGACCGGCTGAAGAACGCGGGGAACTCGTCGGTGCCGACGCCGATGACGGGAACCCCGCGGGTCTCGAGCACCTCGAGCGTGCGCGGCAGGTCGAGGATCGACTTGGCGCCCGCGGACACGACGGCCACCGGCGTCCGCGCCAGCTCGTCGAGGTCGGCGGAGATGTCGAACGTCGTCTCGGCGCCGCGGTGCACGCCGCCGATGCCGCCGGTGGCGAAGATCCGGATGCCGGCGCGGTGCGCGAGGAACATGGTCGCGGCCACCGTCGTGCCGGCGCTGCGACCCGCGGCGACCAGGGCGGCGAGGTCGCGGCGCGACGCCTTGGCCACACCCTCCCCCGCGGCGAGCTTCTCCAGCTCACCCGGCTCGAGCCCGACCCTCGGCCGCCCGTCGACGACGGCGACCGTCGCGGGGACGGCGCCGTGCGCGCGGACGACGTCCTCGACCCCCAGCGCGGTCTCGAGGTTGCGCGGGTACGGCATGCCGTGCGTGACGATCGTGGACTCGAGCGCGACGACGGCGCGGCCGGCGTCCAGCGCGGACGCGACCTCGCCGGTCAGGACGACGGCGGGAGCTGAGGGCACGCGCCCATCATCGCGCCTGGGCCGCGGCGGCGAGGTCAGGTCGGACCGCGCCGCGGACGGCGATCGTGAGGCCCGCGAGCCGGACGCCGCGACGGAGTGCGTCGGCGAGGCCTGCGCCCTCGAGCAGTGCGTCGACGGTCCCGGCGACCAGGGCGTCGCCGCCGCCCGTCACGTCGACGACGGCGACCGGTGCGCTCGGCACCTCGACCGGTCCGTCACCGTCGAGGCCGAGCGCGCCGTCCGCCCCGAGCGTCAGGACGACGGCACGAGCGCCCGCGGCGCGGACGGCCTCGGCGACCTCGGCATCCGTCGCCTCCGGGTCCGGGGCCGAGCCGTGCCGGGCGAGCCAGGTGCAGGCCTCGTCCCGGGTGCAGAAGAGCATGTCGACGCCGGTGAGGTCGGCGGGCAGCCGGATGATCTTCGGCGCCGACACCGCGACCACGACGAGTCGCACCCCGTCGTCGCGCCGCGCCCTCGCGAGCGCGTGTTCGAGGACCTCCCCGCGGGGGTTGCAGTCCAGCACGACCCAGCCCGCGTCGGGCCAGGCGGCGTCGACGTCGTCCTCGGCCAGCGCGTCGTGCACGGCCATGACCGCGACGCCCAGCACGAGCTCGCCGTCCGGCTGGAGGATCGCGAGGTACTCGGCGGTGGGCTCCGTGGGCACGGTCCGGACGCCGCGGGCGTCGACGCCGGCCGCGCGGACGCCGCTGACGAGGGAGGTCCCGACGGTGTCGTCACCGATGACCGAGACGAGCGCCGGGCGGTGACCGAGCCGCCCGAGGTTCTCGGCGACGTTGCGGGCGACGCCGCCGGGCGAGGACACCACGGATCCGGGGTTCGAGGTCCCGGGGACTGCGGGGGCGTCGAGGCTCACCACGCGGTCGGCCACGACCCCGCCGATGCAGACGATCGGCACGGCGGTGGGACTGGGCACGCACCGCAGGGTACGGCCACTGCTGCTCTGCGTGCGCACGGGTGCGGCGGCGATCTCGCCGAGCTGGCCTAGGGTCGCATCCGATGGTCAGCCTGCTCCCCGGACGTGCGCGCGTCGCACCGCGATCGGACACCGCCGGCGCGGCGGTCCCGCAGCAGGTTCGACGGCCGGCGCTCGACGGCATCCGCGCGCTCGCCGTCGCCGGCGTCCTCGCCTACCACCTCGGCGGGGGTTCGACCTCGGTGGTCCGCGGCGGGTTTCTCGGCGTCGATGTGTTCTTCGTGCTGTCCGGCTACCTCATCACCGGCCTCCTGCTGGCGGAGCACCGACGATCCGGCCGCATCGACCTGGTCGCGTTCTGGTTCCGGCGGGCGCGCCGGCTGCTGCCCGCGCTGGTGGTGGTCGTGGTGGCCGTAGGTGCCTGGGTGTGGTGGTCACAGGCGCCGGAGACGTGGCCGGCGCGGCGCGCCGACCTGCTGTGGACGCTCGCCTACGGCACCAACTGGCACCTGGCGGCCACCGGTCAGGACTACTTCGCCGGCTACACCGGCGCCTCGCCCGTGCTGCACACGTGGTCGCTCGCGATCGAGGAGCAGTTCTACCTGGCCTGGCCGCTGCTCGTCATCGCGGGCATCGCCGCGGGTCGCCTGCTGCGGCACGGCCGGAGCCGGCTGCTCCTCGGCGCCGGTGCCGTCGGCCTCGCGGCCGCCTGGTCGGCGTGGACGCTGGCGGCGGCGTGGTCACCCGCCGACGCCTCGCGGGCGTACTACGGCACCCAGGGGCGGGTGCAGGAGCTGCTGGTCGGCGCGCTGGCGGCCCTGCTCGGCCCCGCGCTCGCCGCGCTGCCCGCCGCCGTCGCCGGCCGAGCCGCCGCGATCGGTGCGGCCGGCCTCGCCGCGGCGATGCTCGCGGTCCCGGCGGAGGGTCCGCTGTACTTCCGCGGCGGCGCGCTCGGCGTCTCGCTGCTCGCCGCGGCGCTCGTCGTCGGCGTCGAGCGGGCGCCCGGCTGCCTGGCGGCGCGCGCCCTCGCGTGGCGACCGGCCGTGGCGCTCGGGGCCGTCTCCTACGGCGTCTACCTCTGGCACTGGCCGGTCGTGCTCGCGGTGCCGCTCCCCGACGGCGGCGGCCTGCCGGACGTCGCCCGCACCCAGCTCGGCCGATTGCTACTCGTCGCGCTGCTGGCCGCGCTCTCCTGGCGCTTCGTGGAGCGGCCCGCGCTCGAGGGGCGGCTCCCCCTCGTCGGCCGCTCCCGCCGGCGGTTCCTGGCGCTGGGCCTGCCGGTGTACGCCGCCGCGGCCGCCGCCGCCGTGGGGGCGACCGCCCTCCCGGACACGCTGGCGACCCAACTCGCCGACCGGGCCGACCGCTCCTGCCCGGCCGAGCGGCTGGACGTGCTGCAGTCGTGCGTCAAGGTGGACGCGGGTGCCGGTGCTCCCGTCCTCGCGCTGCTGGGCGACTCGACCGCCCGCGCGCTCGCGCCGGGGCTGGACGCCGAGGCCGGGCGCCGGGGCTTCACGTGGGTGCAGGCCGCGTGGCAGCGGTGCAGCGCCACCGGCCTGCTCGTCGTCCCCGACGGCTCCGACGCGCCGGACGCGCCCGCGCTGACCTGCGCCGAGCAGGCGACGCGGGCAGTGGACGCGACGCTCGACCGGTACCGGCCGGACGTCGTCCTCGTCGCCGAGACCTGGTCGCACGACCAGGACGTGATCGTGGACGGCGTCCGCGCGCCGGCCGGCTCCCCCGCGCACCGGGCGGCACTCGTCCGCACGTTCACCGAGCTCGTCGACCGCGTCGCGGCCCGCGGCGGCAGGACGGTGCTGCTGGAGCTGCCGCCGCGCGGCGCGAGCCTCGGGGAGAGCCTCGCGCGCGGGCGACCGGCGGCCACGCCGCGCCCGGCCGACCCCACCCACGAGGCCCGGCTCGCCTTCGACGCCGACCTCGCGGCCGTCGCCGCCGCCCGGCCGCACGCCGCCTCCGTCGTGTCGGTCACCGACGTCCTCTGCCCGGACCCCGCGCGCTGCCCGGCCCTGATCGGGGGCATGCTGGCGCGGACGGACGGCATCCACTACACCGGCGCCTACGCCCGGGTCCTCGCCCCGATCCTGCTCGACCGCATCGCCGCGACGCCTGCCGGTGCCGCGCTGGCGATCGAGAGGGTTCGTGCGCATCCGTCCCGGTACAGCGGCTAAGGTCTCCGCGTGGTCGCGGCGGTCGGGACTGCGCAGACCGGCCGGTCGCGCGCGACGACCACGAGCGGCGTCCCGGAGGGGCGTCGGCCCGCGCTGACCGGGCTCCGCGCGGTGGCAGTGGTCCTCGTCATCGGCTTCCATCTCGCCGGCGACGGCCTGCTGGCGGGTGGCTTCCTCGGGGTGGACGTCTTCTTCGTGCTCTCCGGTTACCTCATCACCGGACTGCTGCTCGCGGACGTCCGCCGCTTCGGGGGGGTGCGCCTCGGCACCTTCTGGCTGCGCCGGATCCGTCGCCTGACTCCTCCGCTCCTGCTCGTCGGCGTCGTGGCGACCCTCGCGGTGTGGAGGGCGGGTCCGGTCGAGGGGTGGCCGGAGCAGAGGCTCGACCTGCTGTGGACGCTGGCCTACGGCGCGAACTGGCACCTCCTCGCCGTCGGTGCCTGGTCGGGCGGGACGCCGTTCCTGCCGCCGCTGGCGCACGCGTGGTCGCTGGCCGTCGAGGAGCAGTTCTACCTGGCGTGGCCGCTCGTCGTCGCCGCGGGCGTGCTGGTGGCCCGGCGGCTGCGACGTCTCGGGACCCTGCTCCCGGCAGGCGTGGCCGTGGCCGGTGGGGTGCTGTCGGTCTGGTGGCTGGCGACGCGGTACCGGCCCCCCAACCCGGTCTGGGCTCTGGTCGCGACCTGGGGACGGATCGGTGAGCTGCTGGCCGGCGCACTGCTGGCCCTCGGATGGGTCGCGATCAGCCGGAGCCTGACCGGGCGGTCGGCGCGGTGGATCGGTGGAGCGGGATGGGTCGGCGTGCTGCTGGCCGTCGCCACGCTGCGG
>DASQJO010000333.1:0-1980 GCA_035630955.1 Kineosporiaceae bacterium | reverse complement strand
AAGACGGCGGCCTCAGGGTCGGCCCGCGCGACGGACAGCGGCTCGAGCCGGTGTCCGTCGACCCGCAGCTCGAGCCGCGAGACGACCCGGACGTCGCCGGCGAAGACCCGTCCGCGCCGCCGTCGTGGATGTCGCCGTCGTGCTGCGACAGGCAGAAGGAGGTCTGCTCGACGAGCGTGACCGTGCCGCCGCCGCGGCCGAGGGCCACGCTGCCCGATCCGAACCGGGACGTCATGCTTGCATCCTAGCAAGTTATGGTTGGTCGGCGACACGCCGACGGCGGAGCCGATCGAGGCGACCATGGACGGACGACGGCACGTATCTGAGGCCGCGCCCCGGCCTCCGATGAGAAGTTCCGACAGGAGGAGTCGTCATGGCCGGTCAGCTCAGCCCGTGGCCCGTCGTCCGCAAGGGCGACCAGAACCACCCGGTACGGACCTTGCAGGACCTCCTGCGCGCCCGCGGTCACAGTGTCACCGTCGACGGGATCTTCGGCCCGGCGACGGAGGCGGCCGTGCGTGCGTTCCAGCAGGAGAAGCACCTCGCCGTCGACGGCGTCGTCGGGCCGATCACATGGGCCGCGCTCGTCGTCACCGTCCGGCTGGGCAACACGGGCGACGCCGTCCGCGGCGTCCAGGAGGAGTTCCAGTTCCGCAACCTCTCCGGCGACCCGAGCAAGGGGCTCGCCGTCGACGGCGTGTTCGGCCCCAAGACCGAGGCGGCGGTGCGCGGCTTCCAGCAGGCGCTGCACACCGACATCCCCTCCGTCGCGGTGGACGGCATCGTCGGCCCGGTGACCTGGCAGGCGCTGGTCAGCGGGATGCTCTCGGGCTGAACCGTCCGAGGATCAGGGCGCCTCGTCGTCGTCCGCGGAGCGCTTCAGGCGCTCCGGTGGCTTCGCCTGGAACTCGGGCTCGGCGTTCGAGTCCGGGTCCATGGCGGCGTCCTGGGCGGCGTCCAGGGTCTGCCGGTCGGTGCCGGTGAGGTCAGGTTCGGTCATGATGCTCCCTTCCGGGGTGGACGAGCTCTGGCGCGTCGGTGTCGAGCGGCACCTCGCCGCCCGGCACCAGACCGAGCTGTACCGGCGGTCGTGACCCGACGGCGGTGAACAGCCACTCGCTGGCGGTCCGGACCCGGTTCGCCGGCAGCGCTGTGAGGTGGTACCCGCGCGTCACCACCCGTCCGGGCAGCCCGGAGAGGGGGATGCCGAGCGGGTTGGCCGCCGCCTGCCAGCCGCCGAGATCGACGACGAAGCCCAGGCTCTTGTGCCGGTAGGGCCTGCGCTCGCCGACGCCGAACGACGCAGCGAGGTTGTGCGCGGCGAGGGCGCCCTGCCGGACGGCGTGCTGCGCCGTCATCGGGGTCGCCTGCCCGGGGTGCTCCGGGTCGGGGACGGCGGCCGCGTCGCCGCAGGACAGGATCTCCGGGTGGCCCGGGACGGCGAGGTACTCGTCCACGTCGAGCCGCCCTTTCTCCATCGGCAGGCCGGTGCTCCGTGCCAGCGGGTCCGGCCGGACGCCGACGCACCACACGAGCGTGCGCGACGGCACGAAGCTGCCGTCGGTGAGGTGGACGCCGTCCGCCGTGGCCTCCTTGACCGACGTCCCCATGCGGACCTCGACGCCGCGGTCGCGCAGCACCCGGCCGGCGGTCCGCGAGAGGTGCTCGTCCATGCCGGGCAGCACGTGGTCGGCGGTGTCGAGCAGCATCCAGCGGATGCGCGTCCCCTCGAGCCCGGGGTACTGGCGCCGCACGTCGTGCGTGAGCAGCTGGCCCTGCGCGGTGACCTCCGTGCCCGTGTAGCCCGCGCCGACGACGACGAAGGTGCAGCGCGCCGCCCGCTCGGCGGGGTCGGTGGCGTCGTCGGCGAGCTCGAGCTGGCGGACGACATGGTCGCGCAGGTGCAGCGCCTCGGCGAGGCTGCGGAACCCGTGCGCGTTCTCCGCGAGCCCGGGGATCGGCAGCAGCTTGTTCACGCTG
>DASQJO010000332.1:0-3140 GCA_035630955.1 Kineosporiaceae bacterium | reverse complement strand
TCGCCCCGAGCGCCGCGAGGAGCTTCAGCACCTCACCAGGCCCAGGACCACCTTCGCGGAGATCACGCGCCGGGCCGCGGTGTCGACGATCCGGCGCCACGACGCGTGGGTCGAGGCCGCGCGGGCGACCGTGGCGCGCATGGTTGCCGCCTGCGACGGCTGGACGGTGAGGACGAGGTCCCCGCCCGCCCGGAGGAACGCGGTCGCCCGCGAGGGAACGGAGAGGGACGACGCGGCGACGGCCTGCCCGAGGTCGTCGGAGATGACGAGTCCGGACCAGCCGAGCTTGCCGCGAAGGAGTCCGGTCACGATCTTGGAGGACCACATGGCGGGGTCGGTCGCGTCGAGCTTCGGGTAGCGCGCCGAGCTGACCATGACGGCCAGCGCGCCCGCCTTCATGCCGGTGACGAACGGCTGGAGATAGGGATCCGTCGCCGTCGTCGTCGCGTCGACCGCCTTCGCCGAGGTGTCCGTGTTGTAGCGGACGCGGCCGAGCCCCGGGAAGTGCTTGACCGTCGCGCCCACGCCCGCCTTGGTCAAGGCAGGGACGACGACGCCGATGGCGCGGCCCACGGCGGCCGGCGTCATGCCGTACTCGCGCTGGTACCTGCCGATCGGCGGGTTGGCGGTGCCGAGCGAGGCCGGAACGGTGTCCGCGACCGGCGCCAGGTCGAGGTTCACGCCGAGCGCCGCGATCTGCGTCGCCCAGGTCGTGGTCCGCGCGCGCAGGGTCGAGGTCGACCAGCCGCCCTGGACCAGTGCGGCCGCGAACGGCGGGACCGTGCCGCCGCGGATGGTCTGCACGAGCCCGCCCTCCTCGTCGGCGGACACGAACAGGGGCAGCGTCCTGTCCGCGCGGGCGTAGCGCTGGGCGGTGGCGATCCGCGACTTCAGGGTGGCGGAGCCCGCGACGCGCCCGCGCAGGAAGATCCCTCCGACGTGCAGCGCGGCCAGCTTGGCCGCGTCCGGCAGGGGGTTGGTCGCGTCCACGCCGACGAGCAGGATCTGGCCGGCGCGGGCGGTCGGCGAGAGGCCGGCGAGGGTCCGGTCGACGCAGGTGGTGGCCGCGGTCGCCGTCGCGCGCGTGGCGGACGTCGTCGTCGTGGGCGACGTCGTGCTCGTCGTGCTCGTCGTGCTCGTGGTGCTCGTCGTGGCGCTCGTCGTCGACGTGGTCGAGCTCGACGTCGTGCCCGTCGAGGCGGACGACGTCGCCGACGCCCCCGACGACGTGGCGGCGTCCGCGGACGGGCCGGCTCCCCCGCAGCCGGTCGCGAGGAGCGCGGCGGAGGCGAGTCCCACGGCCCAGGCCCGCATGTCCTCGACAGTAGGCCCTGGCCTCTTGCGGCGGAAGCGCGCCCGCGCCGGGCGCGACGTGCCGGATGTGCAGGGGCGTTGGCGCGTCCTGCTGCCAGGCGAAAGACTGGCGTTCATGTCGAGAGAGCAGCAGCAGGGGCAGGGCGGATCCGAGAAGGAGTCGGCCCGCCCGAGCGCGGTGGAGGTCGTCGAGGTGGAGCCGATCCCCGCGACCGACGACGCCGCGGTCGGAGCGCCGGCGCCGGAGGCGTCGGGCACCCCTGCGGCGCCGAAGGACGCCGAGGGCGAGGAGCCGGCGGCCGCGGGTCCCGGTCCCGTTCCGGCGGAGGCAGCGGCACCCGCGGCACCCGCGGCACCCGCGGCACCCGCGGCACCCGTCGCGCCTGCCGCTCCAGCCGCTCCCAAGGTGCCGGCCACGCCGTCCGGCCCGCAGCTGCGGCCCGTCGACCGGCACGTGCTCGAGCAGGTCGCGGCCGGTGCCTACCACGCCCCCCACGAGGTGCTGGGCGCGCACGCGTGGCAGGGCGGCGTCACCGTCCGGACGCTGCGCCCGTTCGCGAAGTCGGTGACCCTGGTCCTGGCGGACGGCGAGCGCATCCCGTTGCAGCACGAGTGGGACGGCATCTGGTCCACCGTCCTCCCGTCGCCCGAGGTGCCCGACTACCGGCTGGCGGTCAGCTACGAGGGCGCGGGCGAGAGCGTGGTCGACGAGCCCTACCGGTTCCTCCCGACGCTCGGCGAGATCGACCTGCACCTGATCAGCGAGGGCCGGCACGAGCAGCTGTGGACCGTGCTCGGGGCGCACGTCCGCCACTATCCGGCGTCCAACGCCTTCGACGCGCTCGGCGAGATCACGGGCACCAGCTTCGCGGTGTGGGCGCCGAACGCTCGCGCCGTCCGGGTCGTCGGCGACTTCAACCACTGGGTGGGCCGCGGGCACGCGATGCGGAGCCTCGGCAGCTCCGGCATCTGGGAGATCTTCGTCCCCGGCGTCGGCTCCGGCGCCCGGTACAAGTTCGAGATCCAGGGCCGGGACGGGCACTGGCGGCAGAAGGCGGACCCCATGGCCTACGGCACGGAGGTGCCGCCGTCCACGGCGAGCCTCGTGACCGAGTCGACCTACACCTGGGGCGACGAGGAGTGGCTGCGTCACCGGGCCGAGCACCCCGTGCACTCCGGGCCGATGAGCGTCTACGAGGTGCACCTCGGGTCCTGGCGGCAGGGCCTGTCCTACCGGGAGCTCGCGGACCAGCTGACCGGCTACGTGCGAGACTTGGGCTACACGCACGTCGAGTTCATGCCGGTGATGGAGCACCCGTTCGGCGGGTCGTGGGGCTACCAGGTGACGTCGTACTACGCGCCGACGTCACGGTTCGGCTCGCCCGACGACTTCCGGTTCCTCGTCGACACCCTGCACCAGGCCGGCATCGGCGTGATCCTCGACTGGGTCCCCGCGCACTTCCCGAAGGACGAGTGGGCGCTGGCCCGCTTCGACGGGCAGACCCTCTACGAGTACGGCGACCCCCGCCGCGGCGAGCACCCCGACTGGGGCACGCTCGTGTTCGACTTCGGCCGTCACGAGGTGCGCAACTTCCTGGTGGCGAACGCGCTGTACTGGCTCGAGGAGTTCCACGCGGACGGCCTGCGGGTCGACGCCGTCGCCTCGATGCTCTACCTGGACTACTCGCGCGAGGACGGCGAGTGGATCCCGAACGTCTACGGCGGCCGCGAGCACCTCGAGGCGATCTCGTTCCTGCAGGAGACCAACGCCACGGCCTACAAGCGGGTCCCCGGCATCGTGACGATCGCCGAGGAGTCCACGGCAT
>DASQJO010000331.1:0-3263 GCA_035630955.1 Kineosporiaceae bacterium | reverse complement strand
GACGGGCAGGCCGGAGATCCGGTAGCGACCGCACAGCCCGTCGACCTCGGCCAGCGTCGCGTCGACCGTCGTCGTGACGGGATGCGAGACCATTCCGGCCTCGGACCGCTTCACGAGGTCGACCTGCTGGGCCTGGTCCTCGATCGACAGGTTGCGGTGCAGGACGCCGAGGCCGCCCTGGCGGGCCATGGCGATGGCCATCCGGGCCTCGGTGACGGTGTCCATCGCGGCGGAGAGCAGCGGGACGTTCACCTCGATCCGCCGGGACACCCGGGAGGCCGTCCCGACCTCGCTCGGGACGACGTCGCTCTCGGCGGGCAGCAGCAGCACGTCGTCGTAGGTGAGGCCGGTGGTGGGGACCAGATCGTCGGAGCGCGTCCAGGTCACGACATCGATGCTAGCCGGGCCTCGCCGACGCCGCCGGGCGCGTCCGGGATCCGGCCGTCAGCGGTCGAGCTGGCGCTGGATCGCGGTCCGGCGCTTGTCGAGCGCGGTCCGGTCCTCGCTGGTCAGGATGGCGAGCTTCAGCGCGTCGAACTGCTTCATGAGGCCGCGCGCGGCGCTCCGGTCGCCCCGGTCGAGCGCCGCCTGCGCCTGCTTGAGGTCGGCGTCCGCCTTCGCGTAGAGGTCCTGCTGCTCCGCCGTCCGCCCGCCGGTGAGCTGGGCGACGACCTGCTGCAGGCCGGTGAGCGGGTTGACGGAGCGCCCGCCGGTGACGATCGCCGAGACGCCGGTGCCCAGCACCAGGGCGGCGATCACCGCGACGAACGCGGCCGCCGGGTTGAGCCGCCGCGGACGCCGCCCCTCCGGGCGCTCGCCCGGACGGCTGCCCCCGCGCGGCAGCGAGCGCGGCGGGGCGATCGCTCCCCGCGGCGGCGCGGCGGGCGGGTGCGACAGGGGGCGGCGCGGCCGTCGCAGGGCGGCGGGCTCCGGGTCGCTCGCCGAGGGCGGGACGTCGCGAAGGTCGAGCACGAGGCCGGTGCGCTCGTCGACGACGGCGTCGGGGCGGCTCTCCGGCACCTGCGCCACGGCGGGCGGCAGGTCGAGCTCGACGGCGGCCCGCGTCACCTCGACGGGCACGGCGTCCAGGTCGATCTCGGCGGCCATCAGGGCGAGCGCGGCGACGAGCGGGTCGTCCAGGTCCTCGGGGGTCGGCACACGGGACCCGATGCGGTCGAGCAGCGCGTCGGTCGCGTTCAGCGCCTCGCGCTGACCGGCCTCGAAGGGGTCAGGACCGTAGCTCATACCTGCCTCCTGGCAGGTTGTCCCGCGGCGGCCCGCAGACGTGCGAGCGCGCGGTGCTGGGCCACGCGGACGGCGCCTGCGCTCATGCCGAGGGCCCGGCCGGTCTCGTCGGCGGACAGCCCCACGGCGACCCGGAGCACCATGAGCTCGCGCAGGGTGTCGGGCAGGGTGTCCAGCAGCGCCCTCGCCTGCTCGGCGTCGCTGGCCCGGACGGCGAGGTCCTCGGGACCGGCGGACAGATCGACGATCTCCGGGAGCTCGGCGTGCGGCTGAGGCTGCCGGTAGCTGCCGCGCTGGGAGTCGGCGACCTTGTTCGCCGCGATCCGGTAGACGAAGGCCTCGAACGGCTTGCCTTCGTCCCGGTACCGCGGCAGGGCCGACAGCACGGCGATGCACACCTCCTGCGCCACGTCGTCCGCGGCGTGCTCCGCGCCGGGGAAGCGTGCGAGGCGCGCCCGGCAGTAGCGATGGACCATGCGGTGGACGGCGCCGAGCAGCGACTCGGCGGCCAGTGCGTCCCCCTCGACCGCGCGGGCGGCGAGCCGCTGCAGGTCCGGCGCGGCGTCCTCCGATCGGACTATCGGACGATGAGGGCGTCGCGTTACCGGACGGCCGCCGGGGCCCTCGGCCCTGTCCGGTCTGTCTGCTCTGTACGCGTCCCCGGGCGCCGCCATGGGGCGCTACCGCACCAGACCCCAGCGGAACCCGACGGCGACGGCCTGGGCACGATCGGCGGCACCGAGCTTGCGGAAGAGCCGGCGCGCGTGCGTCTTGACCGTGTCCTCCGAGAGGAACAGCTCCTTGCCGATCTCGGCGTTGCTGCGCCCGCGGCTCATGCCGGTCAGCACCTGCATCTCGCGCTCGGTGAGGGCGGGAGCCGGGCCGGCCCCCTCGACGGCCCGCGGGGCGGGGGTCGAACGACGCCAGAGGGCGTCGGACAGCACGTGAACCACGGTGGCCGCCATCTCCTCCCGAGTCGCGTCCTTGACAACATACCCTCGCGCGCCACTGGCGACCGCACGCGCGACGCCCTCGGCGTCCTCGGCGACGGTGACCATGACGACGACGGCCTCCGGGTGGCGCGACATCAGCCGGCGGGTGGCCTCGACGCCACCGATGCCGGGCATGCGCACGTCCATGAGCACGAGCGAGGGACGCTCGACCGACCAGCGGGCCAGCGCGTCCTCGCCCGAGGAGGCGTCCACCACCCGGGTGACGCCCGGCACGGTCACGAGCACCCTGTGCAGGGTCTCCCGCACCAGGGCGGAGTCGTCGCAGACGAGCACCGTCGCCACGGCTGCCCCTTTCGTCCCTCGCCGGCGCGGGACGTTCCCGCCGTCGCCCTCACGGAGCGACCCGACACCGAAGATGTCGTCAGCAGGACGGGTGAACCTGAGGAAACCGCCCGTCCGGGCGAGAACTGCTGCGTCCGGGGGGCGGGGTCAGAGCCCGACGGTCTCGACGACGGCGTCGACCGCCTCGCCGAGCGTGCCGGCCAGCCGCGCCTGCGACGGCAGCGTGCGGCGGGCCCACCCGGGGCCGCCGAGGACGATCCGGGGGGCGGGCCGTTGCCGCGGGAGCAGGTCGAGCACCTCGACGTCGGTCACCGGGAGCCGGGCGTAGAGGAAGACGGCCGCGGGTCCGCTGCGCCGGACGGCGGCCACCAGGGCGGACGCCGGCATGCCGACGCCGAGCACCCGGACGCCGATCTGCTCCTCCGCCAGTGACGCGGCCAGGGCGTGCAGCGGCAGCGTGTGGTAGTCGCCCTCGGCGCAGGTGAGCACGACCGGGCGGCTGTTGCTCGGCCGGCGAAGCCCCGCCGTCACGCTGTGCAGGACGGTCATGATCGCCTCGGAGAAGGCGTGCTCGACGTCGACGCCGTCGCCGGTGACGCGCCACCGCTCGCCGATCGACTGCAGCACCGGCATCGCCAGGGTGTCCCAGGCCTCGCGGACGCCGTAGGCGCGGACCGCGTCGCCGAACAGGCGGTGGACCTCCGAACTGTCCAGCGACATGGC
>DASQJO010000330.1:0-1562 GCA_035630955.1 Kineosporiaceae bacterium | reverse complement strand
CTCGACGACGCGGCCGGCTGGGTCGAGGCGCTCACCGACCTGGCGGACGCCGGCCTGGGTTCGGCGCTGGGCGCTGTCGCCGCCGACGTGGTCGCCGTCCGGGACCTGGACGTGGTCCGGGACGACGCCTGGGCCGAGGTGCTCGCGCTGCTCGAGCGGGACCCGGCGTTGCGATCGGCGCTGCTCACCCCGGTGCGCGTCGTCGCTCCTGCCGGCGGGGTGATGCGGGGCCCGTCGTACACCGCGTGGTGGCTGCGCGAGCACCTCGCCGGCGGCGGCGTCTGGGCCGATCCGGACGCGCCGGACGCCCTCGCGGCTCTCCTCCCCGCCCCTCCGCCGGGGCTGGCGGACGCCGACCCCGCCGTCCGCGCCGCCCTGGGCGCCGTGGCCGACGTCGGCGAACTGGACGGCGCCGCCGTGGCCGACGTGCTCGACGGGCTCGCGGACCCGCAGGTCGACGTCGACGCCGCGACGGCGCTGCGGGTCTGGGCAGCGCTCGCCGCCCTGCTCGCCGCACCCGGCCGGTCGGCGACGGACGTCGCGGCGACATCCCCGCCACCCGTCGTCCGGGTGGTGGCCGCCGACGGGACGACCGAGCTGGTGGACGCCGACGAGGCGTGCGTCGTCGGCGACCCCATGCACCTGCAGCGCACCGACCTCGCTCCCTTCGTCGTGGCGCCGGACGCCGACGGCGCGGCGGCGCTAGCCCGCGCGCTCGACCTGCCACTGGCCGTCGAGCTGGCCGCGGGGGAGGTGGAGGAGGACGGACGGCGGGTCGACGTGCCGGCGGCCGTGGCCGCCCTGTTGCCGGACGCTCCGGCGACCTGGTGCGAGCACGACGAGCTCGTGGTCGACGGCGTCGAGGTCGAGTGGTGGGTGGACGGCGACGTCGTGCACGCCTGCACCCTCGACGGGCTCGCCCGTGGTCTCGCCCACGAGGCGGGCGCGTGGAGCCTGCGGTCGGCCGTCGCCGAGGTGCTGCTGGAGCCCGGCGCGCTGCCGCGGGTGCTGCTCGACGAGGCGTTCAGCCGCGTCCGTGGCGTCTGAGGTAGACCAGGCCCGCCAGGCCGAGCACGATCCCGGTGAGCGCCGTCCAGATCCACCAGGTGCGGCCCTCGTCGGCGAGCCGCCCCCGCATCACCAGCGTGACGACGAGGGCGACCACCCACAGCCCGATGCCGATGAGCACGGTCACCCGGTCGTTCGTCGCCAGCGGCGGCGGATCCGGCCGACGACCGGCGGACCGCTGGTACAGGGGCACGGTCACGAGGATAGGCGCGGCGGTTCGCGAGAGGATGCGCGGCATGAGCAAGCGCGTCGCCCTCGTGACGGGGGCCAGCAGCGGGATCGGCGAGGCCACCGTCCGGGCGCTGGCCGCCGCGGGATTCGAGACGGTGGCCGCGGCGCGGCGTGTCGAGCGGTGCGAGGAGCTCGCGCGCGAGGTCGGCGGGCGCGCGTTGCGGCTCGACGTCACCGACGACGACTCCGTCGCCGCCCTGGCGGACGCGCTGGAGCAGGTGGACGTCGTCGTGCACAGCGCGGGAGGCGCGCTCGGGCTAGAC
>DASQJO010000329.1:0-4692 GCA_035630955.1 Kineosporiaceae bacterium | reverse complement strand
GATGGCGGCGCAGGTCGCGCGCGGTCACGTGCACGGGCACGCCCTCCCGCGCCGCCCGCTGCCACCTGCCGCCCTGCTCGCCCGCGTCGTCGTTCGCCGGCTCGTTCGAGGCGGGCGCGACGCCGACCGCGGCGCAGGTCGTCGAGACGAGGTCGGTGAGGACGCCGGACCGCGCCCACAACCGGCGCCGGGCGGCGGCGTCCCCGGGGACGACGGTGCCCGCCGACGCCGCAAGGCCGCGGAGGACGAGAGCGGCGACGGCGGAGCCCTCGTCGAGCGCGTGCTCGTCGCCGGCGATCTCGGCGGCGAGCTCCTGCCGGAGGCGCCACGGCGTGCCGTTCGCGGTGGGAGACGCGGTGAGCGCGCGGAGGATCTCGAGCGCCGCCACGACCTCGTTCTCGGTGAGGCCCGTGTCACCTCCGACGAGGTCACGGCGCACCGTCTCGAGCCACGTGCCGGTCCACGGCTGGGCCGCAAGCTCGGGGTGGACCTCGAGCCACTCCTGCCCCGCACGGACCGGCGCCGTCCGGCTCTGGGCGCGCACCCGGCGCCCCCTCACGGGCACGAACCGCTCCGCGGCCGCGATCAGTGGCAGGCCCGCGACCTCCTCGACGATCCGCCCGAGGTCGGCGAGGTCGACGCGGGTCGCGGCGCGCACGGCCGGGACGCCGAGCAGCCCGGCCAGCGCCCGCCGGCCGGCCTGGTCGAGCCCGCGGACGTCGACCGCGGGCGCCGTGTGCCGGGCGGACACGCCGAGGGCGTCGCGGACGGCGGACCACAGCGGCATCAGCGCCGGATCGGCGAGGTCGGGCCGGGAAGGGATCTCCAGGGCCTCGGCGGGCACCTGTTCCGGCTCAGACTCCGGCTCCTGCGCCGGCTCACGCTCGACGTCCTGCTCGACGTCCTGCTCGACGTCCTGCACCGGGTCGGGCAGGGCGTCCTGCGGCGGTGCCTCGGCGGGTGCCGGATCGTCCTGCGCGTCGGCGACGTCGACGACGTCGGCGACGTCGTCGGGAACAGCGGGCGGCTCGGCGGGGGCCGGGCGGCTCAGCAGCCCGGCCAGCCGGGGCCGGGCGGGCGGCGCCGGGGGCTCCACCTGCGGCGCAGGCTCCGGCGCGGCGGGGACGTCGGGTTCCTCGTCGACCGGAGCGACCGGACCGACCGGAGCGGGGGGCTCGGGGGGAGCGGTCCGGCTCACCAGCGAGGCGAGGCGCGGCCGGACGGGCAGCGGCGGGGGCACCTCGTCGCGGTTCTCGTCGTCCTCGTCGCCCTCGTCGCCCTCGTCGTCCTCGGCTTCAGCAACGAGGAGCGGCTCCGCGACGGGAGCCTCCTGGGGGGCGTGCGCCGATGGCCGGGGGGTCGGCGCGTTCCACGTGGGCAGCGGAGTCGGGTGCGCGGGCGGCTCCGGCGGCACCTCCAGCGCCACGGGCTCGAACAGGTTGAGGGCGGCGGGTTCCGGAGCGGCCTCGGCGTCCTCCGGCGCCTCGTCCTCGCGGTCGTCGTCGTGCCACGGCTCGTCGGCATCGTCGGCCGGCAGCGGGGCGGGCGCGAACGGGCGGACCACCGGTGTGTCCCATCCGGTGTTGCCGGTGTCGCGGCGGTCGGAGGCGAGCTCCCCGGCGTCCGAAGCCGGGTCGGCCGGCACCGCCGGCACGGCCGGAGCGGCCTCGGGCCGCGCCCCCTCGACCCGCGCGAACGCGCCGCGCAGGCCGCGGACGGGCCCGGCGTACGGGCTCGGTGCGGGCGCCTCGGGCGCGGAGAAGGGCAGCAACGTCGGCAGCGCCTGCGGATCGTCCGCGGGCGCGTGGTCGCGGGCGGCGTGCGGTTCGGGATCCGCCTGCGGCTCGAAGGTCCCGCGCTCGGGGACGAGGTCCTCCGCCGGCGGGTCGTACAGCCAGGCCAGCGACTCGGGCAGCTCAGGGCGGGGCCGGCCAGCGCGAGGGTCGCGCGTCCTCGTGTCGTCCACCGGGCAAACGGTCCTCTCGCACGTGCAGCACAGGGGCTCGTCGACGCCCCCACGCACGCGGAACTGTCTCACATCCGGCGGTCGGTCGTGGTCCTCCGCGCGCCGCTACCAGGTGTCCGACCTGCCCCGATGACGCCCGTTCAGGTGAGGCCCTCGGCGGTCCGCTCCTCGCGGAGGAGGTCCGCGAACTCCTCGGCGTGCAGCTGGGACAACCGCTCGAGCGCGCGGGAGCGGGCGCGCCGTGCACGGACCTCCGGATCGCCGTGGCCGCGGATGTCACGGACCGGCGTCGCCTGGGTGCGGGGCCTGGCCGTGACCGTCGTCGCCGCGCTCGGCCGGCTCGTGACCGTCGCGGCGCCCGAGGCCTTGGCGGCGTCCGTGCGGCAGATCTCGGAGTCGCCCTCGAAGTCCTCGACCGGCAGGACCTTGCGGCACTTCTGGCAGCGGCGCCAGTTGGCGGCCATCTCTCCCCGTCTCTCCTCGTGTCCTCCTCCACACCCTACGAATGCACTCCGGCCGGCACGACTCCGGGACCGGTGCGTGAGACGCCGCCGCCCCCGGCCACGAGGGAACCGGGGGCGGTGGACAAGGACCGAGGGTCGGTACTCGCGTCTCAGTACTCGCCCAGCACGTCCACGACGAGGACGACGGCCTGCGTGGTCGAGCCGGTCGGCTTGGGACCGAGGACGACGGCGCGGCTGCCGACGGTGGCGGTCTTGAACGCTGTCGCCGCCTGCAGCAGGTCGCTGCCCGAGACGACCTGCGGGCCGACGCCGCCCCATGTCGACTGCGTCGTCTTGCCGGTCTTCGCGTCGACCTGGACGAGTTGCACGACGAAGTTCTTCTTGGCGTCGATGGCGGGTCCACTGCCCTTGAGGAGCAGAGCGGACTGCGGGTCCTTCGCGAGCTTGACGCCCTTGACCGACGTCACCGTCGGAACCGCGCCGGACGTCGACCTCACCTGCGGGTAGCCGGCAGGCAGGGAGCCGGCGGCCGTTCCCTTCGCGGTGGCGTTCGCGTCGTAGCTGCCGAGCAGGTCGACGACGAAGAGGAGCGTGTGCCCGGCCAGCGGCTGGGACGCGTTCTGTTGTGCGCCGTAGGCGAGCGCCGGCGGGATCGTCAGCAGCAGGCGGCTGCCGGCCTTCTGGCCCACGAGCGCCTGGTCCCACCCGGTGATGACCGCCTTCTTGCCGATCGGCGTCGCGAACGGCGTCTTGCGGTCGTAGGAGTTGTCGAAGACGTTGGCCTTGCCGTCCTTGGCGTCCCAGGTCTGGCCCAGGTAGTTGACGACGACGCTCTGGCCGTTGCTGACCGCCGGGCCGGAGCCGGCGGTGAGGACGTCCGTGGTGAGCTTGGCGGGCGCCGCCTTGGACGGCACCGTCAGTGTCGGCTTGTCCCCGAAGCCGCCGGTGACGGTGACGCCGACGCTGGTGGTGGCCTTGCCGGCGGAGGAGGACCCCGACGCCGACGACGACGAGGACCCGCCGCAGGCGGCGAGGGTGGCGGGGGCGAGCAGGCTGGCGGCGACCAGAACGGCGCCGCGGCGAGCGGACAGCTTCACGGGGAACCTTCGAGGCGAGGAGGGCGGACTCGTCCACGGTAACGGCCCGACCTGTGCCCTCCGTTCCCGCGGAGCCCGGGAGAATCCGGGAATGGCCCTGCGCATCGACCTCAACGCGGACGTCGCCGAGTCCTTCGGGCGTTGGCGGCTGGGCGACGACGACGCCCTGCTCCCGTTGCTGACCAGCGCGAACGTCGCCTGCGGGTTCCACGCGGGGGATGCCCGGACGATCCGCCGGACCGTCGTCGCGTGCGCCCGGCTCGGCGTCGCGGTCGGCGCCCAGGTCTCCTACCGGGACCTCGCCGGTTTCGGGCGCCGCGCCATGGACGTCGACGCCGAGGACCTCGAGGCCGACGTCCTCTACCAGATCGCCGCGGTCGACGGGCTGGCCCGCACGGCCGGCGTCCGCGCCCGGTACGTGAAGCCGCACGGCGCCCTGTACCACCGCGTGCTCGGCGACGAGGCGCAGGCGAGGGCCGTCGTCGCCGCGGTGCGCGCCTGGGACCCCGCGGCGGCTGTGCTGACCCAGCCCGGCGGACGGCTCGCGGCGCTCGCCGCCGACGCCGGGCTCCGTGTGGTCGCCGAGGCCTTCGCCGACCGCGGCTACGGCGACGACGGCCGGTTGCTGCCCCGCGCCGCGCCCGGGGCCCTTCTCACCGACCCGGCGGACGCCGCCGCGCAGGCCGTCCGGCTCGCGACGTCCGGGCGTTTCGGCTCGCTGTGCGTGCACGGCGACACTCCTGGGGCGCCCGGCATCGCGGCCGCCGTCCGGTCGGCGCTCGCGGACGCCGGTGTCGAGGTCGAGTCGATGACCGACGGGGGAGGGCGCCCGGCATGAGCCGTCGCGTGCGCCGGTACGGCGACGTCGGGCTGCTCGTCGAGACGGCGTCGAGCGCGGAGGCCCTGGCGCTCTGCGCGTGGGTGGCGGCCTCGGCGCCGGGCGTCCGGGCACGTCCCGGGCTCCGTTCTGTGCTGGTCGAACGGGACGCCGACGGCGCCGGCCCCGCCGAGCTGTCCGGGCTGGCGCGCGAGCTCGCCACCGCGTCCGTCGAGGACGTCGGCGCCGACGGGGGCCGGGTGGTCGAGATCGCCGTCCGGTACGACGGTGAGGACCTGCCGTCGGTCGCCCGCCGGCTCGGGATGGAGGTCGCCGAGGTGGTCGCCC
>DASQJO010000328.1:0-13745 GCA_035630955.1 Kineosporiaceae bacterium | reverse complement strand
CTGGGACGCGAGGCGTTCCTCTCCGACGTGCTGACGACCGGCGGCCTGGACGACCGCACCTCCGGTCACGGTTACCTGCAGCATGCCCAGGAGCTCATGGCGGACGCCGTCCACGCCGACACCGCCTTCTTCTCGACCTGCGGCAGCTCCCTGTCCGTGAAGACGGCGATGATCTCCGTCGCGGGTCCGGACGAGAAGCTGCTCATCGCCCGCAACATCCACAAGAGCGTCATCTCCGGGCTCCTGCTCGCCGGGATCGAGCCCGTCTGGGTCGAGCCCGTCTGGGACCTCGACCTGGAGATCACCCATCCGCCGACCGTCGAGGCCGTCGAGCGCGCGCTGGACGAGCACCCCGACGCGAAGGGGCTGCTCACGCTGGGCCCGACGGACTACGGCGTGGCGAGCGACCTGACGGCCGTCACCCAGGCGTGCCACCGGCGCGGGAAGCCGGTGATCGTGGACGAGGCGTGGGGCGCGCACCTGCCCTTCCACGAGGGGCTGCCGGTGTGGGGCATGGACGCCGACGCCGACGTGTGCGTCACGAGCGTGCACAAGGCCGGATCCGCGTTCGAGCAGAGCTCGGTGTTCCACCTCAAGGGTGATCGGGTGGACCCCGCCGTCCTCAAGCAGCGCGAGGACCTGCTCGCCACGACGAGCACCTCCTCGCTGCTCTACGCCGCGCTCGACGGATGGCGCCGGCAGATGGTCGAGCACGGCCACGGCCTGATCGACGGCGCGCTGCAGTACGCCCGCGCGGTGCGCGAGGGCATCAACGAGATCGACGGCCTGCACGCCTGGACGGTCGACGAGATGCTCGCCCGCCCCGGGGTCTCCGAGCTCGACCCGTATCACGTGCTCATCGAGGTGGCCGATCTCGGGATCAGCGGTTACCACGCCCTCGACTGGCTGCGCGCGGAGCACGGCATCGGGCTCGGGCTCAGTGACCATCGACGCGTCGAGGCACTGATCACCCACGGGGACGACGACGCGACCGTGCAGCGTCTCCTCGACGCGCTCGCGGACCTCGCGATGCGTTCCGAGGAGGTCGAGAGGGCTCCGCGCGTCGAGATCCCGAGCCCCGAGCACCTCGCGCCGCAGACGGTGATGCTGCCCCGCGACGCGTTCTTCGGCCGCACCGAGTCCGTCCCCGCGGATGAGGCGCCCGGCCGGATCGCCGCCGAGCTCGCGACGCCCTACCCGCCCGGCGTCCCGGTGCTCGTGCCGGGCGACCTCATCACGAAGGAGGCCGTCGAGTACCTGCGCTCCGGAGTGGCGGCCGGCATGCAGCTGCCCGATCCGGCCGACCCCTCGCTCGACACGATCAAGGTCGTGGCCCGCGACTGACCGTTCACGGACGGTGTGGCAGGCATCATCGGGGCGTGATGCGTGGGACCCACCACCTGCTCGGGCTCTCCGCCGGGCTCGGCACCGCGGCCGTCTCCGGCTGGCCGTGGCCGCAGGCAGCGGCGGCGGCCTTCCTCGCCGGGATCACCGCTGCCGGGCCGACGTCCCCGGACGTCGACCAGTACCGGATCTGGCGTCGGCTCGACCGCTGGGTGCCGGACGAGCTCCTCGGCGCGGGCGGGCCGCTGCAGCACCGGGGGCTCTCGCACTGGTGGGGCCTGCCCGCCGCGGCAGCCCTTCTGGTGGCGCTGCTCCCGGGCCCGATGCAGTGGTTCGCCTGGTGCCTCGTCGTCGGCTGGGTCAGCCACCTGTTCGGCGATCTGGCGTTCGGCAAGGCGGATCCGTGGTCCGGGCGGGGGCCCGGGGTGCCGGTGTGGCCGTGGTGGGGGCACGTCGGCGTCGGCCTCGACACCGGCGGATGGCTGGAGGCGCTGACCGCGGGCCTCGTGCTGCCCGCCGCGCTCGCCTGGCAGTCCTGGGACGCCGTCGCACCCGTGGTCTCCGCACTCGTCAACCGCTGACCCCCTCTCTTACCCGTGATCATGCAGTCCGCGTTGATCTGTAGCCGGACGGCTACAGATCAACGCGGACTGCATGATCACGGGTAGGTGTGGGGAGGTGGAATGATGGGGAGGGCGGGGGCGTTCGAGGCGGTGTAGTTCATTCTTCAACTACATCGTCGCTCCCTGCGAGAGGATGACGTCATGCCTGCCGTGACCGTCGACGACCCGCTCACCCTGCCGCGCGTCCCGCTGCCCGCCCCCGACGCCGTCGTCCGGCGCGTGCTCGCGGTGACCACCGCCCCGCAGGGCTTCGAGGGCGAGGGCTTCCCGGTGCGCCGGGCTTTCGCGGGCGTCGACCTCGCCGACCTGGACCCGTTCATCCACATGGACCAGATGGGCGAGGTCGAGTACGCGCCGGGCGAGCCCAAGGGCACCGCCTGGCACCCGCACCGCGGCTTCGAGACCGTCACGTACATGATCGACGGCGAGATGGCCCACCAGGACTCGCACGGCGGTGGCGGCCTCATCACGAACGGCGACACCCAGTGGATGACCGCGGGCGCCGGCATCCTCCACATCGAGACCCCGCCCGAGCACCTGGTCGCTTCGGGCGGGCTGTTCCACGGCCTGCAGCTGTGGGTCAACCTTCCGCGGGCGCAGAAGTTCGCCGAGCCCCGCTACCAGGACATCACCGCCGGCAAGGTCGCGCTGCTCGCGAGCGAGGACGGCGGCGCGCTCGTCCGCGTGATCGCCGGCGAGGTCGCCGGCCAGGCCGGCCCCGGCTCGACCTACACCCCGATCACCATCGTCCACGCGACGGTCGCCCCGGGCGCCACCCTGACGCTGCCCTGGCGCCCCGACTTCAACGCGCTCGTCTACGCGCTCTCCGGCGACGGCACGGTCGGGTCGGAGCGGGCCTCGATCAGCACCGGCCAGCTCGCCGTCCACGGCTCCGGCGACACGCTCGTGATCTCCGCCGATCGCCGCCAGGACGCCCGGCACGCCGCAGGGCTCGACGTCTACGTGCTCGGCGGCCGGCCGATCCGCGAGCCCGTGTTCGCCTACGGACCGTTCGTCATGAACACCAGGGCGGAGGTCGTGCAGGCCTTCGAGGACTACCAGGCCGGCCGGCTCGGCTCCGTCCCGGCCGCCCATGCCGGGGTCGACGTCTCGCCCGACGCCGGTGACGACGACGGCACCGAGGGCTGACCAAGCCGCATCTGCTACATCGAAACGAGTGGGAGTCCGCATCAGCGGACTCCCACTCGCCGTTCAGCCGCATCTGCGGTTACTGTTCTGAGCATGCCGCTCTACCGGGTCCGGGAGGCCGCGCAGCTGCTCGGCGTCAGCGACGACACCGTGCGCCGCTGGGCGGACTCCGGCCGGGTGGAGGCGGCGAAGGACGCGGCGGGTCGCACCGTGATCGACGGGGCCGCCCTGGCCCACCTCGCCGAGGGGATCGCCGCCGCGGCCCCCGGCGCGGCAGCGGTTCCCGTCGTTCGCGAATCGGCCCGTAACCGGCTCACCGGCCTGGTCACCCGGGTCCTGCGGGACACCGTCATGGCGCAGGTGGAGCTGCAGTGCGGGCCCTACCGGGTCGTGTCGCTGATGAGCCGCGAGGCGGCCGACGAGCTCGGCCTCGAGCCCGGCGTGCTCGCCGTGGCCGCGGTCAAGTCCACGAACGTCGTCGTCGAGGTCCCCCAGACGCGGGGTGAAGGGTGAACCGGATGCGCGCGAAGCCGAGCGCGCTCCTCGTCGGCGCGGCCGTCCTGGCGCTCGCGGCCTGCGGCACCGGCGACGCGGGCGGCTCCTCCACCGCGTCGGCGGGCGCGAGCGCGAGCAGCTCGGTCTCGGGGAGCATCACCGTCTTCGCGGCGGCGTCCCTCAAGGAGTCGTTCACGGCGATCGGCACGGCGTTCGAGGCCGAGCACCCGGGCACGAGGGTGACCTTCAACTTCGGCGCCAGCTCCGCGCTCGCCCAGCAGATCACCCAGGGCGCGCCCGCCGACGTGTTCGCCTCGGCGTCGCCGACGACCATGCAGCAGGTCGTCGACGGCAAGGCCGCGAACGGCTCGACGGCGTTCGCGAGGAACGTGCTCGAGATCGCCGTCCCGCCGAACGACCCGGCCAAGGTCGCGGGCCTCGGCGACCTGGGCAGGGCCGGCGTCAAGGTCGTGCTCTGCCAGCCGCAGGTGCCGTGCGGCGCCCTCGCGCAGACCGTGCTGGGCAAGGCCGGCGTGACGGTGAAGCCCGCCTCCCTCGAGGCGGACGTGAAGTCGACGCTGTCCAAGGTCCAACTCGGTGAGGCGGACGCGGCGCTCGTCTACGTCACCGACGTCACCTCCGCCGGCGACACGCTGAAGGGCATCGAGATCCCCGCCGACGTCAACGCCGCCACCACGTATCCCATCGCGACGCTCACCGGGTCGAAGAACCCCGATCTCGCGACGGCCTTCGTCACCTACGTCCTGTCGGAGGGACGGGCCGAGCTGACGAAGGTGGGCTTCCAGGCACCGTGACGCGCCTCGCCGAGCAGGCCGGCGGGATCGCGGAGGGGAACGTCCCGAACGCGCCTCGCGCGGCGAGGCGTGGCACCGGGAACCGCCCCCTCTGGCCGCTGGCGCCGTTCGCGGCGGCCGGGGTGGCCCTGCTCGCGCTGCCCGTCCTCGGCCTCGTCGTCAGGGCCCCGTGGCTGCGCATGCCGGAGCTGCTCCGCTCCGAGGGCGCGGTCGAGGCGCTGCGCCTCTCGCTGGTCTGCTCGGTCTCCGCGACCGTCGTCTCCGTCGTGCTCGGCGTCCCGCTCGCGTGGGTGCTCGCGCGCGGCCGGGGGGCATGGGTCGGGCTGCTCCGCGGCGTGGTCACACTGCCGTTGGTGCTGCCGCCCGTCGTCGGGGGCATCGCGCTGCTCCTCACCTTCGGCCGCAACGGTCTCCTGGGCAGGTGGCTGTACGAGGCCACGGGCTATGCGCTCCCGTTCACGACGGCGGGCGTCGTCGTCGCCGAGACCTTCGTCGCGATGCCGTTCCTCGTCGTCACGGTGGAGAGCGCCTTCCGGTCCGCGGACGCCGGGCTGGAGGAGGCGGCGGCGACGCTGGGGGCGTCGCGGCTCACGGCGCTCCGGACGGTCACCGTGCCGTTGCTGCTGCCGAGCCTCGGTGCCGGCGTGGTCCTCACGTGGGCACGGGCGCTCGGCGAGTTCGGCGCCACCATCACGTTCGCGGGCAACCTCCCCGGGACCACGCAGACCCTGCCGCTGCAGGTGTACGGCCTCCTGGAGTCCGGGGACCTCGACGGTGCCGTCGGGATGAGCCTCGTGCTCGTCGTCGTCGCGCTCGGCGTGCTGCTCCTGCTGCGCGACCGGTGGTTGCGGCCGGGCGGCATCGGCGGCGGCCTGGCATGACCCTCCAGGCCGACGTCGAGGCCGGACGCGGCCGCTTCACGCTGTCCGCGCGGTTGACCGTCGAGGACGGCGAGGTGCTCGCCGTCCTCGGGCCCAACGGCGCCGGCAAGTCGACCCTGGTGCGCACGCTGGCCGGGCTGCTGCCGCTGCGTGCCGGCCGGATCGCGCTGACCGGCTCGGCCGAGGGCGAGGAGCACGTCCTCGACGACCCCGACGCCGGGGTCCTGGTCCCCGTCGAGCAGCGCGGCGTCGGCGTCGTCTTCCAGGACCACCGCCTCTTCCCGCACCTGTCCGTGCGGGACAACGTGGCGTACGCCGGTCGCGTCGCCGGGCGCGGGCGGACGGCGGCGCGGGCCGAGGCGACCGGGTGGCTCGCACGCCTCGGCCTGACCGACCTCGCCGACCGACGTCCCGCCCAGCTCTCGGGCGGCCAGGCGCAACGCGTCGCCCTCGCCCGCGCGCTGGCCAGCGACCCGAGGCTGCTCCTGCTCGACGAGCCGATGGCCGCGCTCGACGCCCGCACCAGGATCGACGTCCGGGCCGAGCTCAAGCGCCACCTCGCGGCCTACGACGGCCCGGTCGTCCTGGTCACCCACGACCCCGTCGACGCGCTCGTCCTCGCGACCCGGATCCTCGTCCTCGAGGGCGGCCGCGTCAGCCAGGAGGGCAGGCCCGCCGACGTCGCCCGGCGTCCCGCCACCGAGTACGTGGCGCGCCTGGTCGGTCTCAACCTCTACCCGGGCACGGTGCTGGACGCCGCCGCTCGCCGCATTCTCCTGGACGGCGGCGGCAGTCTCGAGGCCGCCGGCAGCGACGCCGGCGACGACGGATCCGGCGGGGTTCCGGTGCTCCGCGCCGGGGCCCCCGTCCTCGTCGCCGTCGCGCCGAGCGCCGTCGCCGTCCACCCGGACCGGCCCGGCGCGGGCAGCCCGCGCAACGTCTGGCCCGCGACGGTGGCCGGCCTGGAGCAGCTCGCCGACCGGGTGCGCGTCGCGCTCGACGGTGCGCCCGCCGCGCTCGCGGACATCACCCCGCGCGCACTCGCGGAACTCGGGCTCGAGACGGGCCGGCAGGTGTGGCTGTCGGTCAAGGCAACCGAAGTGGTGGCGTATCCGGCTCCTGCCGAGGGACCGGCGCCCGGACCGGGGCGCGGCGGACCGCCAGGACGGTGACGTCGTCCCGGCCCGGCGGCCGGCCCAGCGTGGCCACGACGTCCGCGACCAGGTGCCGGACGTCGTCGTGGCCCCGCCCCGCGATCTCGACGACGAGGTCGACGCCGCTGTCGATGTCCGCCCCCACCCGTTCGACGAGCCCGTCGGTGAACAGCAGGAGCGTCGCGCCGGCGCCGAGCCGCCCCCGGATCCCCGAGCGCGGTTCGTCGGCGAGCCCCAGCGGCGGGCCGGGCGGGACCGGCAGGACCCGCGCGAGGACCGCCCCCGTGTCCGGGGCGGTCTCGACGAGGACCGGCTGGACGTGCCCGGCGTTCACCGCGGTCAGCGAGCCGCTCACCGGATCGAGCCGGACGACGAGCAGCGTGACGAAGTCCTGCAGGCCCTCGCGGAGGACGAGCCGGTCGAGCCTGGCCACGACCGCCGCCGGGTCGCCGGTCTCGGAGAGGAACGCGCGGACCGACGCCCGCAGCCGCGTCATCGTCGTCGCGGCGCGCACGCCCCGGCCCATGACGTCCCCGACGACGATCGCGGCGGCGCCGTCGTCGAGCGGCACGAGGTCGAACCAGTCGCCCCCGATCGCCTCGACCTCCTCCCCGCCGGCCTGGTAGTCCGCGGCCACCTCCAGGCCCTCCACGGCGGGGAGGTCACCGGGGGCGAGCCCGGCCTGCAGCTCGCGGCTGACCTCCTGCAGCTGAGCGACGAGCAGGCTCCGGGCCACGGCCTGCGTGGCCTGCGCGGCCGCCGCGAGGAGGAAGCTGCACTGCTCGGCGTCGAAGGCCTGCTCGGCGGTGAACCCCAGGAGCAGCACGCCCAGCACGTCGTCCGCGGCCACGAGCGGCAGGGCCGCCATCGACGCGCTGCCCACCCTCTCCTGCAGCGGCACGACCTCCGGCCACCGCTGCCGCGCCTCCTGCGCCGAGAAGAACACCGGCTCGCCCGTGGCGAGCGCGTACCCCAGCGGGAGGCGCTCGTCCACGACCTGCAGCCGGAACTCGGCCAGCACGTCGTCCGGGTAGCCCCAGGCCGTCACGAGCCGGACGCCGCGGCCGTCAGGGGCCCGGAGCACGAGACCGGCGCGGGACGCCCCGACGGCCTCCCGGAGGGACCGGCCCAGGAGCTCCGCGACGTCGTCGAGGGTGAGCGCGCCGGCCAGCCGGGCGGTGAGGTCCTGCAGCCGCTCGACGCGGTCGGCGGCGCGGCGCGCGTGCTCGGCCAGCTCCGCCTGGGCGGCGAGGGACTGCGCGAGCTGCTCGTCGCGCTCGACGCGGGCGGTGATGTCGCGGGCGCACCCGATGGTCCCCGTGACGGCGCCGCCGGCGTCCCGGACGACCTGGCCGATGCCCTCGATCCAACGCACGCCGCCGTCGTCGTGCAGGATCCGGTGCCGCACCTCGTAGCGCTCGCCCGCGGCGACCGCCTGCTCGAGCGTGGCGAGCACGTCGGCGCGGTCCAGCGGGTGCACGGCCTCGACCCAGGCCTCGTAGGTGCCGGGCCACTCGGTGCCGACCCCGAAGATCCGGCGCATCTGCCGATCCCAGACCGTGATGCCCGACGCGGCGTCCCAGTACCAGGTCCCCAGCTCCGCAGCGTCGAGCGCGAGCCGGAGCCGCACGTCGGACTGGACCGGCAGGGGTCCCTGCATGGCGCACAGCATGGCGCGTGGGACTTCCGGCGCGCCATTCCTTCCGCCCCGGGACCCCCGAACGCCGGAGTGACCTGCGCGAACGAGTGACACGAGAGAACGCTGTCAAAGTTCCGTCAAGACAGTGGGATGCCTTCGTAGCCGCCATTGACCGGGCATGATCGCGGCGATGGGGTTGGTTCCGCCATGGAGACCAATGACGCCCCCCTCCGTCCGGGTCGGCACAGCGCCGCGACCCCGGACCGCCCGCCCGTCAGCCGCCGGGAGCTGAGGGCCGCCGAGCGACGCGAGATCTCGGCCGCCGAGTTCCGGGACGACGGCGGGAACACCTGGGAGTTCCCCGCAGCCCCCCGGCAGCCCGAGCCGTGGCCGCTCGAGGCTCCCGCGAGCCGACGCGAACGCCGGACGGCCGAGGGCGCCGTGGCGGCGCCGGCACCGGCCGCCGGCCGTGAGCGGCGCACGGGCGTCGTCGCCCGCCGCACCGCCATCAGCATGGCCGGCTCCGGCGCCGCTCTCGTCGGCATCGCGGTGGCCGCGCACAAGGCGCCCGACATCCAGACCCTCGACGAGGCCACCCGTGACATCGCCGCGGGAACCGCGAAGATCCGGGCGACGCCGACGCCGACGCCGGCGACCCGGGCCCAGACCGAGTACCAGGTCGCCGCGGCCGGCAAGGCCCCGGCGGCGGCGAAGCCCACCGTCACGGTCAAGCAGCCGCCGACGATCCTCAGCCTCGACCCGGCCCTGCACCTGGCCCGGCGCGCCACCTGGGGCCCGACGCCGGCGGTCGTCGCGCAGATCCGCAGGATGGGCGCGGCGACGTGGCTCGAGCGGCAGCTGAAGCCGTCGAGCATCCCGGACACCGCGCTCGCGGCGTACCTGAAGCCGTTCGACACCCTGGGCGCGACCCCGGCCCGGCTGCGGGCGATGGACGACGCCCGCTCCAAGCAGAACTACTGGTACGCGCACGACCAGCTGGAGTCCGCCGCCATCGCCCGCGCCACTTGGAGCGAGCGGCAGCTGTTCGAGGTGATGGTCGACTTCTGGCACAGCCGGCTGCACGTCGCGGCCCACCTCGACAAGACGCGCGACACGCTCAACCACTACGACGCGGTGGTGATCCGCAAGCACGCGCTCGGCCGGTTCAGCGACATGCTGTGGGCGATGATCACCCACCCGGCGATGATCCTCTACCTCGACAACCAGAACAACACGAAGAACGGCGGCAACCAGAACCTCGGCCGCGAGCTCCTCGAACTGCACACGCTGGGCGTGGACGCGGGGTACAAGCAGGCGGACGTCGAGGGCGCGGCGAAGCTCCTCACGGGCCTGTCGATCGACGACAAGTCGCTGGCCTTCGTCTACCGGCCCGAGCAGCACTACGTGGGCAAGGTCCGGGTGTTCGGCCACGTCTACCCGAACGCGACGGCGGCCGGCGGGCCGGCGACGGTCCGGTCCCTGGTGAACACCCTCGCGATGCACCCGAAGACCGCGCACTACCTGGCGCTGGACCTCGCCCGCCGGTTCGTCGCCGACGCACCATCCGAGCGGCTCGTCAAGCAGCTGGCGACGGTCTACCTCAAGAACAAGACGGCGATCGCGCCGGTGCTGCGCGCGCTGTTCCGCTCCCCGGAGTTCGCGAAGAGCGTGGGCCAGAAGTACCGCCGTCCGTTCGAGCACGCGGTGGCGAGCATGCGCGCCCTCGGGATGCGCATGGGCGACCGCGGGCAGTACGCGCAGTCGCTGGGCGACCTGCGGTACTGGCTCGACTCGCTGGGCCAGGCCCCGCTCGGCTGCCCGACCCCGGACGGGTTCAAGGACTTCCAGCGGCCGTGGCTGTCGAGCGCCGGCGTCCTCGGTCGCTGGAACCTGGACATGTCCCTCGCGGGGCACTGGCGCAAGGGCTTCTCCGCCCCCGACGTCACCGGGATGATCAAGAAGGCGACGACGTACGGCGCCGCCGTCGACCTGCTCTACGCACGGCTCGCCTTCCAGAAGCCGACGGCGGCGGAGCGACGGGCGCTGCTGGCCTTCCTCGGGCACGCGGCCGGGAGCGGGCTCAGTGCGCAGGCCAAGGCCAACGACTACCGGCTGCGCGTCCAGCTCGTCACGCTCATCCTCGGTGGCCCGCACCACCAGCTGCGCTGATGGTGCCCGCCTGATGCCTCCCCGACTCCGAACCGCACGTGCCATCCGCGAAGGACAGGACACCCCCGTGCCCACCCAGAACGACTTCATGGACTCGCTGCCGGCGTCGACGCCTCGGCACGAGGAGCGCCCCGACGGCATGCACGCCGACTGCGACTGCGGCGCCGAGCCCGTCGTCGCCGACCCGTGGCGTCGCGGCTTCACGCGGCGCCGCGTTCTGCAGGGGTCGACCGCCATGGTGGCCGCGCTCGGGACGCAGGTCGTCACCACCCGGTACGCCTTCGGCGCGAGCAAGGCCCTGGACACCGACACGGTCGTCGTCATCAGCATGCGGGGTGGCTGGGACGGGCTGAGCATCGTCGCGCCGACGTTCGAGGACCGGTACTACAAGGTCCGGCCCAACATCGCCGTCCCGAAGGCGGCCGGGCTCCCGCTGGCCCGCGGCTTCGCGTTCCACCCCGAGCTCAAGCAGCTCCACGCGCTCTACCGGTCGGGCAAGGTCGGCGTCGTGCACGCGGTCGGGACGCCGGACAGGACGCTCAGCCACTTCGAGGCGATGGACACCTGCGAGCGCGGGACCGCCAAGCCCGGGACGTCCGACGGGTGGCTGAACCGGGTGCTCCAGGCCCGCGGCGACGACGGCGTCTTCAGCGCGGTGCAGATGGGCGGCGGGTCGCTGCCGCTGTCGCTGTTCGGCGACCACCCGGCGCTCGCGATGGGCAACGTGCAGTCGTTCGGCCTGATGGGCTTCGACGACGTCAAGGCCAAGGCGGCGTCGGCGTTCAACGCCCTCTACAAGGGCGTCAAGCACCCGATGGCGGACCAGGTCCGCGACACCGTGGCCGCGATCGGCAGGATCGGCTCGCTGCCGCAGACGCCGGCCGCGACCGCGAAGGCGTACCCGCAGGGCAGCGGGTTCGCGTCCGCCCTGCAGGACATCGCGCGGCTCGTCAAGGCCAACCTCGGCATGACCATCGCCACCCTGGACGTCGGCGGCTGGGACATGCACACGAACGAGGGCCGGATCGACGGCGGCGACATGCGTAACCACATGGTCGAGCTCGACGCGGCGTTGGGTGCGTTCGTCGCCGACCTCGGTGCGGCGCTCGCGAACGTGACGATCGTGACGCTCACGGAGTTCGGGCGCACCGTGTCGGAGAACGGCGCCATCGGCACCGACCACGGGCACGCGTTCCCGATGCTCGTGCTCGGCGGCGGCATCAAGGGCGGCCAGGTCTACGGCCCGTGGCCGGGCCTGGACGACAAGAGCCTGTTCATCAACGGCAGCCTCGCGGCCCGCACCGACTACCGCGACGTCCTCGGCGAAGTGCTCACCAAGCGCGCGAAGGTCGGCTCGTTCACCAGGATCTTCCCCGACTACAAGCCGAAGTCCCTCGGCCTCGCCGTCGCCCGCTGAACCTGCGCGACCTCTGTCGCGATTGTGCGGTCGTTCCCCGAGAATGATCAGCCTGTCGCGAGAGGTCGTCGCGGGTTCCGGGCTCTTCGACGTGCGTCCGCTCTGCGTGTTCGCCGACGGCGGACCGGCGGCCTCTCCCGGCTCGGGTGTGCTCGCTAGGCTGGCGTGTCGTGACCAGCGGAACGACGACCCCCGTCCATCCCGTGCTCCCACGGAAGGTCGTCGACTCCCTGTTCCCGGCCGACCTGCCCGAGGTGGAGCACTGGGAGTCGCTCTACCCGCCGCGCACCCTCCCCGACGGCGCGCACGTCACCCGCTTCGCTCCGTCGCCGACCGGCTACGTCCACATCGGCGGCGTGTACACGGCGATGATCTGCCAGTCCGTCTCACGCGAGAGCGACGGCGTCTTCATCACCCGCGTCGAGGACACCGACACCGCCCGCGAGGTCGCCGGCGCGCTCGAGCAGTTCGCCCGCGCGTTCGACTACTTCGGCCTGCACCCCGACGAGACCGATCCTGCCGTCGAGCCCGGCAAGGACGGCGGCTACGGCCCCTACCGGCAGTCTCAGCGGGAGCGGATCTACGCGAGCCACGCCCGCGAGCTCCTCCGGCAGGGCCGGGCGTACGTCGACTTCGCCACCAAGCAGCAGCTCGCGGACATCACCGCCCGCCAGCAGGCCGCGAAGATCGCGCCCGGCTACTACGCCGGCTGGTCCCTGTGGCGGGACCGCCCGGCAGAGGACGTCGTCGCCGAGCTCGAGGCCGGCACGCCCTACGTCGTGAGGTTCCGCGCGCCCGACCTCGAGCCCGGCGCGCGCACCGTGTGGACGGACGTCATCCGCGGCCGGCTCGAACACGAGGCGAACCGCAACGACGTGGTGATCCTCAAGAGCTCGGACACCAGCCCGCGGCTGCCGACGTACCACTTCGCGCACGCCGTCGACGACCACCTGATGCGCGTCGACCTCGTCATCCGCGCCGAGGAGTGGATCTCCAGCGTGCCGCTGCACCTGCAGCTGTTCGACGCCCTCGGCTTCGAGACGCCGGCGTACGCGCACATCGCGCCGCTGATGAAGCAGATCCCCGGCGGCAAGCGCAAGCTCTCCAAGCGCAAGGACGTCGAGGCCGGTGTCGACTTCTACATCGAGCAGGGCTACCCCGCGGCCGGCGTCCTGTACTACCTGCGCGGCCTCGCCAACGGCCGGCTGGCGGAGCTCCCGCTGCCCGAGGCGCTCGTCGCGCCGATCCGGCTCGAGGACTGTGGGGTCGCCGGTCCGCTCGTGGACCTCGTCAAGCTCGAGGACATCACCGCCGACCACATCGCGACCCTGTCGAGCGAGGAGGTCGTGGACGCCGTCCGCACCTGGGCCACCACGTACGATCCGCAGGTCGCGCAGGCGCTGGACGCCGACCGTGAGCTCGCCGTCCGCGCCGTCTCCGTGGAGCGCGTCGGCGTCGAGAACCCCCGCAAGGACCTGCACAAGTGGTCCGACTTCCGCACCGCCTACGGGTTCTTCTTCCCTCAGCTGTTCGAGCCCGTGACGGACGCCGCCGACGAGCGGTTCGCCGGTCTCGGTGTCGACGCGGACGTCGTCCGCCTGGTCCTCGCGGACCTCGCCGACACCTACCGCCCGGACGGCGACGCCGACGCGTGGTTCGCGCAGATCCGTGAGCTCGCGGCCCGGCACGGGTTCGCGTCGTCGGCGAAGGAGCTCAAGAAGAACCCGCAGGCGTATCCGGGCAGCATCCGGGAGGCGTCACAGATCGTCCGGATCACGCTCACAGGGTCCACCCGCAGCCCCAACCTGCACGACGTGGCGATGACCCTCGGACCCGACGAGGTCGTCCGCCGCCTCCGCTCCGTCCGCTGACTCCTCAGCGCGAAGGCGGTGGGGCTTGGGGCGCCAGAGGTCGGCCCGCTCGCCGACGGCGGTCTTGGCGGCGGTCTCGGCGACGCGCTTGGCCCGGGTCGGACAGCCCGGCCACCGGTCAGTTCTCGGAAGCGGGAGCAGGCGAGCGGGCCGCGAGACGGTCGGCGTCCGCGATGTTCTGGAGCCGC
>DASQJO010000327.1:0-5602 GCA_035630955.1 Kineosporiaceae bacterium | reverse complement strand
CGTCCGCCACGTTGGGCATCGAGAACAGGTGCAGGTGCGAGAGCTCGAACCCCGCCGCCCGCGCCGCCTCGTCGAGCTCGGCCGCCATCGCCCGCTGGTCGCCTCCGGCCGTCCCGACGTGGCAGACGCGCGGCCGGCGTCCCGAGACCCCCGAGAGCTCGACGGCGTGGTGCACGAGCGGGCCGAAGTCGAGCCGCCGTCGCCCCTCGGTGTTGAGGACGTACCCACCTGACGTCGCGAGGATCGTCGGGGCGTCAGCGGGCATGCGCGGGCCCCTGGGGAAGATGGACGGCGTCCAACGGCGGGCGCGGCGGCACGGGCAGGCCGAGGTGCTCGAGGACGGCGTCCGCCGCGCGGCGGCCGGAGACGAGCGCGCCCTGACTGGACGCCGAGTCGCGGTGGTCGCCTGCCACGAAGAGGCCGTCGCCGAGCGCGACGGGACGCCGGACGTCCAGCGGCGGGGGCATGGCCGTCAAGGCGGTCGGCAGCGCGTGCGTCCGGATCAGCGACCACCGCGTCGTGTCCACGCCGTGGACGTACCGCAGCTGGGCCCGGACGGCCGCCTCGGTGCCGGCGTCGTCGGCGTCGCCGAGCACCGTCGTGGCGACCAGCGAGCGGCTGTCGGGGGAGTAGCTCGGCGCGCTCGCACTGAGCACGACGGAGTTGACGACGGGGCCGCGGCCGTCGCCGTCCACGTGCAGGTAGGGGCTGCTCAGCCCTTCCTCGGCGACGTGCCAGAACGTCGTGAGCCCGCGCGTCGCAGGGACGTCGAGGCCGAGCAGCGTGCCCGCCGTCCCCGGGTCGGTGGCGACGACCACGGCGCGGGCGGCCACCTCGCCGTCCGGCGTCCGCACCCGACCGGGGGCGACCTCGCCGACCCGGACGCCGGTCCGCACGGCTCCCGGCGGCAGACCGGCGGCGAGCTGGTCGGGCACGGCCTGGAGACCCTCGGCGGGGACCGAGGGCCGGCCCTTGGCGAACGACCGCACCAGCAGGTCGACGAAGCGTCGGGAGGTCGACCCGTCGCGCTCCCCGATCACACCGGCGAGGAACGGCTCGAGCACGCAGTGCCGCAGCTCGGCGGTGACGCCGCGGGCGTCGAGGGCCTCGCCCCACGGCTCGTCCGGTGCGGAGAGCAGGTCGGCGGGGTCGGCGGTGGCGTCCCGCAGCGCCCATGCGGCGAACCCCGCGACCTCCCGCGGCGATCGCACGGTGGCCAGCGCCCCCGCGACGGAACGCGGGAGCCGGGCGGGCGGCGTCCGCCGGGGGTCGGCGAGCAGCCGGCGGGCGGTGCCCGTGGAGACCACGACGCCGGCCGGCAGCGCGCGCAGTCGCAGCGCCGGCAGGTCGAGCACGCGCCGTGCCTCGGGATACGCGGGGTTGAGGAGCTGGAAGCCGCGGTCGCAGCGGAAGCCGTCGACGACGTCGGTGCGCACCCGCCCGCCGACGGCGTCCTCGGCCTCGAGCACGCTCACCGCGACGCCCGAGGAGGCCAGGCGGCGGGCGCACGCGAGCCCGGCGAGGCCCGCGCCGACGACGACGACCTCGCCCGTCCGGCTCATGGAGGCGAGGCTATCGGCGCCTGTGGACGACGGGCACGCCGAGGAGCGGCAGCTGCGCCATAGTGAGCGCCTGCACAGCGCGCGGATCGGGGGGACGGGTGGACGACCGATGATCACGGCAGGGGCGCCGCCGGCTGTGCCGGGCCTCCTGCTCGACCGCCGGCTCGGCACGGGCGAGTACGGCGAGGTGTGGAGCGCCCTCGACCTCGGGGCGGTGCGCACGGTGGCGGTGCAGCTGGGCAGGCCCGCGGGAGGGACGGGCGCGGCCGCGCGCGAGGCGGCACTGCTGCGCCGGGTCGACCACGAGAACGTCGCGCGCTTTCGTTCGGTGCTCGACCTGCCGGACGGCCGCCGCGCCGTCGTGCTCGACCTGGTCCCCGGTGGTGACCTCGCCGACCTCGCCGGCCTCGTCGCCCGGCGCGGGCCGCTGCCCACCGGCGAGGTCGTCACCGTCGCCGTCGCGCTGGCCCGGGCGCTCGACCACGTCCACGCGTCGGGCTTCGTCCACGGCCGGCTGACGGCGCACGACGTCCTGTTCGCCGCCGACGGACGGCCCGTGCTCACGGGCGTCGGGATCCCCTCGCTGCTGGCGCCGGTGACGTCCCGGCCGCCGAGCTACCCGGCCCCGGCCGACGACGTCCGGGCCCTCGGCGAGGTGCTGAGGCACGCGCTCACCGGCGGCCGGGCGGACACCGAGGTGCCGGGGCCGCTGGCGCCGCTCGTGGCGCTCTGCCTCGCGGAGGATCCCGGGTCGCGGCCTGCGCCGGCGCGGGTCGCGACCCTGGCCTGGGACGCCGGCCCCGCCCTCCCGGTCGGCCTCGGTGAGAGCGGGCCGCTCGTTCCGGTTCCGGCGCCTCACGAGCCGGACGCCGGGGAGCGGCGGCGGGCACCGGGACGGCGAGGAGTGCTCGCCACGAGCCTCGCCGCGCTCGTGGTCGGCTCGTCCGCCGTCGCGCTTCACGACGGAGATGATCCGCCTCGGGCGACCGGTCTCGAGGACGCACGGACCCTCGTCTCGCGACTCGCCACCGCGCGCGCCCGGGCGCTCGGCGCGCTCTCGGAGCCCGCGCTCGCGGACGTCGACGCGCCGGGCTCGCCGGCGCTGACCGTGGACACGGCGTTCATCGCCCGGCTCCGGCACGCCGGCCTCCGCCTCCGCGGGCTCGGGTTCGAGGTCACGGGCGCCGCCGTCGGCGAGACGGCCGGCGACACCGCCACCGTGCGGGCGACGGTCGTCACCTCGGCCCATGAGCAGGTGCGCGGCGACGGATCCGTCGTCCGGAGCGTGCCGCGCGGGATGTCGAGGACGGTCCGGCTCACCCTCGTCCGGACCGGGTCCGGCTGGCGGATCAGCGCCGACGGCTGACGGACTACGTCCGGAGTGTCCAGCGGACTGCGTCCTCCAGCGTCGGGTGCCGGAAGGCGTACCCTGCGGCCTCGAGCTTGCGGGGCAGCTCGCGCTGGCTCGCGAGGACCTCGCCCGCGAACTCCCCGAGCACGATCCGCAGGCCGAACCGCGGCGCGGGCAGGAGCGCCGGCCGGTGCGCGCCGGACGCGAGGGCCTTGACGACGTCCCGCTGCCGTGCGGGGTTCGGCGCCGAGAGGTTGACCGGTCCGGAGACGTCGTGGGACAGGAGAAACTCGATCGCGCCCACCTCGTCCTCCAGCGTGATCCACGGCCACCACTGCCGCCCGCTGCCCAGAGGGCCGCCGGCCCCGAGCTTGACCAGCGGGATGATGCGCCCGAACGCGCCGCCGTCGGGTGACATCACCAGTCCCGACCGGATCAGCGCGACCCGGATGCCCGCCGCCGACGCCGGCTCGGTCTCCGCCTCCCAGGCGCGGACGACGCCCGCGAGGAACCCCTGACCGGCCGCGGAGTCCTCGGTGAGCTCCTCGTCACCCCGGTCGCCGTAGAAGCCGACGGCCGACCCGCTGACGAGCACGCGGGGCAGTGGGCCCAGCGACGTGAGGGCCTTGACGAGCGTCCGCGTGCCCAGGACGCGCGAGTCGCGGATGACCCGCTTGTACTCCTCGGTCCACCGCTTGTCGCCGACGCCGGCTCCGGCGAGGTGGACGGCGGCCTCGACCCCGGCCAGCCGGTCGACGTCGATCGTGCCCGCCTCCGGGTCCCAGGCGACCTCGTCCGCGCGACGCGGGGCGTGCCGGACGAGCCGCAGGACGTCGTGGCCCGCCTGGTGCAGGCGGGTGACGAGGGCGGTTCCGATGAGACCGGTCGAGCCGGTGACGGCGATCTTCACGACTCCATCGTCGCCAAACCCGCCCACCGCCGCGCGCCGAAGCCCACCCCCGGCACGTGCGCTGCGGGAAGGGGTCAGACGCCCAGGTCGGCGTCGAAGGCGCCCTCCTCCAGGCGCTGCTTGACGGCGACGAGGAAGCGGGCGGCGTCCGCGCCGTCGACGATGCGGTGGTCGTAGGTCAGCGCGAGATAGACCATCGACCGGATCGCGATCGTCTCGCCGAGCTCGGCGTCCGTCACCACGACCGGACGCTTGACGACCGCACCCGTCCCGAGGATCGCGACCTGCGGCTGGTTGATGATCGGCGTGTCGAACAGGGCGCCGCGGCTGCCGGTGTTGGTCAGCGTGAACGTGCCGCCGCCGAGCTCGTCCGGCGTGATCTTGTTCCGCCGGGTGCGGTCGGCGAGGTCGGAGATCTTCCGCGCGATGCCCGCGATGTTGAGGTCGCCGGCGTTGCGGATGACCGGTACGAGCAGGCCGCGCTCGGTGTCGACGGCGACGCCCAGGTTCTCCTCGGCGTGGTAGACGATCTGGTCGTCCTCGATGCTCGCGTTGACCACCGGGTACTGCTTGAGCGCCTCGACCGCGGCGAGGGCGAAGAACGGCAGGAACGACAGCTTCACGCCCTCGCGCGCCTCGAAGTCGCGCTTGGCCCGGTCCCGCAGCCGCGCGATCTTCGTGACGTCGACCTCGACCACCGTCGTCAGCTGCGCGGAGACCTGCAGCGACTCGACCATCCGCTGGGCGATGACGCGACGGAGCCGGGACATCTTCTCCGTCGACCCGCGCAGCGCCGAGACGTCCCGACCACCGGACGCCGCCGGTGCGGGCGCCGAGGCCTGGGCCGGCGCCGGCCGGCTCTGCCGCGCCTGCTCGGCCTGCTTCGCCTTCGCCGCGTCGAGCACGTCCTGCTTGCGGATCCGACCGCCGACACCGGTCCCGGTGATCGTCGAGAGGTCGACGTCGTGCTCCGTGGCCAGCCGGCGGACGAGGGGGGTCAGGTAGCTCGCGGAGTCGCTCGCCTCGCCGTGCTGCGGCTGGTGCGGCGGTCGCTGCACCGGGGGCTCCGGCGCGCGCGCCGCCTGGGCCGCCTGCGTCTCCGCCGCACCCACCGGCGGACCCGAGACCGGCGCGGGGCTGGGCCCGGGGTAGGTCTCCAGGTCGTCGTCCTGCTCCGCCTGTGCGGGGGCCTGGGAGGGGCGCGGGGCCGGTGCCGGCGCCGGGGCAGGCCGCGGGGCCGGGGGAGCCTGCTGGGGGGCCGGTGCCGCCTGGGGAGCGGGCGGGGCGGGAGCGGCCTCGGGGGCCGCCGCCTGCGGAGCCGGCGCGGGCGGGGCCTCCTGCGACGCGGGTGCCGCGTCGGAGCCGCCCACGATCGCGAGGTCGGCGCCGACGGACACCGTCTCGTCCTCGCCGACGAGGATCTTGCGGACCACGCCGGCCACCGGCGACGGGATCTCGGTGTCGACCTTGTCCGTCGACACCTCGAGCAGCGGCTCGTCGACCTCGACGGTGTCGCCCTCCTGCTTGAGCCAGCGGGTGACGGTGCCCTCGGTGACGCTCTCGCCGAGCGCCGGCATGGTCACCGGCGTGCCCTCGCCTCCGCCGTCCCCGCCGCCGGACCCGGCGTCGGAGCTGCTGTCCTGCGCGGGAGCCGCGGCTTCGTCCTCGGCCGGCTTGGACGCCGACTCCTGCTTGGGCTCCTCGGAGGACTCCATGCCGGTGGCCTCGGCTGCGGCGTCGACCTGGGTGTCGGAGGGTGCCTCGGCCTGCCCGCCGCCT
>DASQJO010000326.1:0-2741 GCA_035630955.1 Kineosporiaceae bacterium | reverse complement strand
AGTGACCGGTCTCGGCGGCGGCCAGGGCGGCCCGGACGGTCTCCTCGTCCCGCATCTCCCCCACGAGGATGACGTCGGGATCCTGCCGCATGGCGGCCCGCATCGCGGAGGCGAAGCCGGCCGTGTCGAGGCCGACCTCGCGCTGGTTGATCATGGCGAGCTTGTCCTCGTGGACGACCTCGATGGGATCCTCCACGGTCACGACGTGGACCTCGCGCATCGTGTTGATCCGGTCGATCATGGCGGCAAGGGTCGTGGTCTTGCCGGAGCCCGTCGGGCCGGTGACGAGCACGAGCCCGCGGGGCTCGAGCGCCAGCTGGCCGACGGCGGGCGGCAGGCCGAGGTCCTCCAGGGCGATGGCGCCGACGGAGACCCGGCGGAAGACGATGCCGACCGTCCCGCGGCTCCGGAAGGCGTTGACGCGGAAGCGTCCGACGCCGGAGAGGGAGTAGGCGAAGTCGGCCTCGTTGGTCCGCTCGAAGTGCTCGAGGGCGTCGGCGCGGATGATCTCCCTGAGCATCCGCTCCGTGTCCGCTGGGGTGAGCACGGGGGCCTGGAGCTTGCGCAGCGTCCCGTCGATCCGGATCCGGGGCGGCGACCCGACCTTGCAGTGCAGGTCGGAGCCGAGGAGCTCGACGAGGGCGCGCAGGTAGGGCTCGACGGAGAGCGCTTCTGCCATCACACGTCTCGGATCGGCCGGGGGCGCCCCGATCTTGAGGCTGTGGGACGATGGCTCGCCGTCAGTCCCCGTCCACAAGGAGCACGGTCATGAGCAAGCGCGCCCGCCGTCGCCGCGCCCGCAAGGGCAGCGCCGCGAATCACGGTCGCCGTCCCAACAGCTGAGGACGCACCACAGCACGACGAAGGCCCCCGATCCCGCCGGGATCGGGGGCCTTCGAGCACCGTCAGCGGCCGAGCTCCAGCCGCACCTGGTCGACCCGGGTGCTCGAGCCGACCTGGGACAGCTGGGTGATCTGCAGGACGATGCGCTCGCGCAGCTGCTCGGGCGCCAGGTCACCGCCGCCCGCGCGGCGGATCAGCTTCTTGACCACCTGGTCGACGTCGTGCTCGCTCATGCAGGGCGCGCACTCCTGGAGGTGTTCCCGCACGAGGTGCAGGTCGGGCTCGCCCAGCTCGCCGTCCAGATAGGTGAACATCTGGTCGAGCACCTTCGAGCAGTCCGTCGCGTGGGGGTTCCCGCAGCTCATGCCGCTCCTCCCTCGCTGCTCGCACCGACGAGCCCGCGCTCACGGGCGTAGTCCTCGAGGAGGGCCCGGAGCTGGCGCCGTCCGCGGTGGAGCCGTGACATCACGGTGCCGATCGGCGTACCCATGATGTCCGCGATCTCCTTGTACGCGAAACCCTCGACGTCCGCGAGGTACACCGCGATACGGAACTCCTCGGGGATCTGCTGGAGGGCCGTCTTGACGTCGGAGTCCGGCAGGTGGTCGAGCGCCTCGGCCTCGGCCGAGCGCAGACCCGACGAGGTGTGGGACTCCGCGCGGGCGATCTGCCAGTCCTCGATGTCGTCGGACTGCGCCTGCTGGGGCTCGCGCTGCTTCTTCCGGTAGGTGTTGATGTACGCGTTCGTCAGGATCCGGTACAGCCAGGCCTTGAGGTTCGTCCCGGGCTGGTACTGCCGGAACGAGGCGAAGGCCTTGGTGAAGGTCTCCTGGACGAGGTCCTCGGCGTCCGAGGGGTTGCGGGTCATGCGCAGGGCCGCCGAGTACAGCTGGTCGAGGTACTGCAGCGCCTCACGCTCGAAGCGCGCGGCCCGCTCCTCGCTCGTCTCGTCGGCCGGCGCCCGGCCCGTGTCCTCAGTCATCACCCCCGAGCCTATCGGGAGCAGCCACGCCACACCCCCGGAGAGCCCGCGAGGGCGCCCACTCGGGAGCCCGGTCCCGCCCGGCGGGCCGAACGTCCCGCGCGGTACGTCGTCCATTACCGCCACCAGCACGATGCGGCCTCCCACGCCTTTGTCTCTGCAGCCGAATTGCCGTCGGACGTGGGGAGTCAACACGTTCGCACAGGACCCCATTCCGCCTCCGGCCTCAGACCCGGTCCGTGTCCCGGGCGAGCGCCCGGCGGACGCCGTCGGCCACCGCCTCCGCGGCGGCCCGCAGCGCGTGGTCGCCGGGTGCGGGCACGATCTCGACGTCCGGCAGGCCCAGCGCGGCGAGATCCCCGGGGCTCCCGAAGGCGTCCCGCTCGCCCTGGACGACGACCACCGGGACGCCGGCCGCGGCCAACTCCCCCGCCCTACTGCGGTCGGGCCGCCCCGGCGGGTGCAGCGGGAACGCGAGCGCCAGGACGCCGACGGCGCCGACCCTGGTCGCCGTCCGGCACGCGACCCGGGCTCCGGCGCTGCGCCCGCCGACGACGAGGAGCCCGTCGCCGGACACGGCCTCGAGCGCGGCCAGCCACGCCTCGTCCAGCCGCGGCGGCGCGACGGCGATCCGGCGGCCAGCGACGTGCCACGGCTGCTCGACGAGCACCACCCGCCGGCCCGCGCGCAGCCCGGCGGTGGTCGCGGCCCTCAGGTCCGGGGCGGCCACGCCGCCGCCGGCGCCGTGACCCAGGGCGAGGACGCCGACGACCTCGGCGTCCGGCTCGTGGACGTGCAGCCTCGCCGGCCCCTGCGGGGTGTCGACGAGCCGTTCAGAAGAGCGGCGCTTCGCCGGCACCGATGAGCTCCCCCGTGGCGGGGTCGACGACGCCGCGGAGCTGGTCGAGCGGAGCCG
>DASQJO010000325.1:0-2766 GCA_035630955.1 Kineosporiaceae bacterium | reverse complement strand
GAGCTGCTGGGTGTGCTCGTCCGGGACGTCGAGCAGCCGGGCGAGCACGTTGATCGGGAAGTCCGCGCTGATCGCCTTCACGACGTCGATCTCGGGCCGGGCGAGCGCAGCGTCGACGGTGGCCCGGGCGAGCCCGCGAAGGAAGACCTCGTAGCCGGCGAGGCCGCGCGGGGTGAAGGCGTCCTGCAGCAGCCGGCGCAGCGCCCGGTGCCGCTCGCCGTCGGTCTCGAGCATCGACCGTCGGACCTCGAGCTGCTCGGCGTCCAGCTCCTCGAGGTTGGCGCCGCCCAGCTGCGAGGAGAACGTCGCGGCGTCCCGGGTGACGCGGACGACGTCCGCGTGCCGGGTCACCGACCAGAACCCGTGGTTCGGAGCGGGCTCGTCGTTCCAGTGCAGCGGGTCGTCGCGGCGGAGCGCGTCGAACAGCGGCCACGCGCGTCCCTGCTCGAAGGCGTCGAGGTCGGTCAGGTCGACGTCCACGGCGGCGGCGGTCACGAGACCTCCTCGCTCGATCGTTCGGCTCCGAACGAGCAGGACTGTAAGCTTCTCCGCCATGGCTGGACAAGGGGTCGGCCCGCGTCGCAGCCCCGCCGTCGGGGCCGACACCGGCGAGCACCGCACGCTCGCCGAGACCGAGCGCGCCGTCGCCGAGCGGCTCCACGGGCTCAGCCTCGACATGCCGGCCATGGCCGCCGTCCAGAACATCTACCGCGCGGCCGGCGCCATCCGGAACCACCTCGAACGCTCCGTGCTCGCCGAGCACGGGCTGACCTGGACGGGGTGGGTCGTGCTGTGGGTGGTGTGGATCTGGGAGGAGATCGAGGCCCGACACGTGGCGGCCGAGGCCGGCATCTCCAAGGGGACGCTCACCGGCGTCCTCACCACGCTCGAGGCCCGCGGGCTGCTGGTGCGCCGCACCCACCCGGACGACGCCCGTCGCGTCCTCGTCACGCTGACCGATCGCGGTTCGGCCCTCATGGTCGAGCTTTTCCCGGAGTTCAATGCCCAGGAGGCCGTCGTCACCGCCCCGCTGGAGGCGCAGGAGCGGCTCCGGCTCGCGGACATGCTCCGCTCGGTCGTCCGCGGGCTCGACGCGGTCTGAGCCTCACGCGCGGCGCGCCCGGAAGGGCAGCCAGACCGTCAGCGCCATGATCAGCAGCGCCAGCGGGATGTGGACGGCCGCCGCCGCGCCGGACTTCCCGTCCGCGATCGCCGATCCGAGCCCGATCTCGACGACGAGGAGCAGGGTCAGGACCAGGGCCGCTCCCCAGAGGTCGCGGCGGGCGCGGTGCCGGACGAAGGCGACGACCGTCGTGGCCGCGGCCAGCAGCAGGGTGACCCAGGCCCCGGCGGCATGGACGCCCACCCACGTGTCGTCGTAGTCCCCTCCGTCACCGACCGGGACGAAGAGCCCCGCCCACAGCCCCTGGAGCAGGACGCCGAGCGAGGTCAGCCCGGCCAGCGAGCTGAGCAGTGCCGTGTTCGCGCGCCTGCTGGCGGCGCCGGTGCTGGTCACGGAGCCGACCGTAGCGTTCAGCGCCGACGGCGTCCGCGGCCGGGTCCGCGCGGCCGGCGCAGCTGCCCGTCCGGCTCCGGGGGCGGGACGTGGGCCCGCTCGTCCGCCTCCGCGGGCGGGACGCCGGCCCTTTCGGCCGGCTCCACGAACCGGACGCCGACCGCCGCGACCACACCGGCGACGGCGAGGACGACGGCCGCCGGGAGGTGGCCGACGGCGGCGAGCCCGCCGGCGACCACGAGGAAGAGGACGATCTCGAGCGCGAGGCGCAGCGGGTCCGCGAGCCTGCGGCGGGAGTTCGGGGCGATCGCGACGCCCCACACGGCGGCGACGGCGAGCGCGGCGAGGATCCCGGCCGCGACGGCCACGACGACGACCCGCGGCCGGGTCGAGGCCGCCGCCCACGCGGCGCCGCCGACCAGGGCCAGCTCCGTTCCGAAACGCAGGGCGAGGACGACGACCGTGAGCCCTCCGGGGAGCGTCCGCGCGGGGGAGGCCGGCTCGGGCGTGGTCATCGGGACCTCCTCAGCCGCGGGGCGAGTGCGGCGGCCCCGTGCGCGGCGAGCCCGAGGCCCGTGACGAGCAGAAGGACCGCGGGCCACAGCCCGACGGCCCCGACGGCGAGCGCCGGGACGAGCACCGCCAGCTGCACCGACGTGGCGACGACGAGGTGGACGTAGAACCGCGCCAGACCGGGGTCGGGGGAGTCGTCGTGTGCCATGAGTCGATCGTCGCTCCCGCGCGTGCTCCGGGTCGTCAACCCGCGGGTCGGACGTCCGGGTGGACCCGGAGGTGGAGGCGCCCGCGGGTCACGGCGCGAGCCCGTGCTCGTACGCGTAGCGCACCGCCTGGGCGCGGTCCCGGACGCCGGTCTTGGCGAAGAGCCGGTTGATGTGGGTCTTGACGGTGGCCTCGCTGAGCACCAGCCGCCGGGCGATCTCGGCGTTCGACAGGCCGGCCGCGATGAGCCCGAGGACCTCGGCCTCCCGGCTCGTGAGGTCGTCCGGCGGCTCGCCGGCGGCCCTCGCCGGCGCGGTGGGCTCGGAGGACGGCGCTGGGGCGTCCAGCCGGTCCAGGAGCCGGGCCTGCACGTCGCTGTCGAGCATGGCCTTGCCCTCGTGCACGCGCCGGATCGCGCGGGCGAGCTCGTCCGCCTCGGCGTCCTTCGTCAGGTAGCCGCGTGCGCCCGCCCGCAGCGCGGCGAACACCGACTCGTCGTCGGAGTACGTCGTGAGCACGATGACCTGCAC
>DASQJO010000324.1:0-1621 GCA_035630955.1 Kineosporiaceae bacterium | reverse complement strand
GCCGCCGTCCTGCAGCTCGGCCTGCCCGTCGTCCGGCTCGAGGGCATCCCCGTCGACCGGTTCACGTGGTCGGCGGTGCTCTGCGCCCAGCTCGTGCACGGTTCGGCGTCGTGAGGCTGCTTCGACTCGGCGTCCTCCTCGCGGTCGTCGTCGCGGGTCCACCGCTGTGGGCGATGGTCCGCAGCGACCAGCTCGACGGCGGCGCCGCGCTGCAGCGCTGGGCCCTCGTGGCCGCGGTCTGCTCGCTCGCAGCCTCGGGCCTGGCCGCGCTCGTGCGTGGCTACGAGGAGCAGGTGGCGAAGCAGCGCCGTGAGCGGCTCGTCCAGGAGGCCGAGGAGGCGATCGACGCGAGCGCGACGGGGGACCGGGCCGCCTGATCCGCGCTCCTCGGTAACGATCACCGGCGCACTCGTCGCCGCCGTGACCCGTGGGTATGGTGAGGCGGCCGGTGACGCGCCGAGGCGTCGGCGCACTCACCGGGACCGGTCGACACCGAGGTCCACGGGAGGCGCTGATGTTCCGTCGCATCGCCATCGTGAACCGAGGTGAGGCGGCGATGCGCCTCATCCACGCCGTACGCGATCTCAACGAGCTCACGCCCGACGGCCCCCGTACCGAGACGGTGGCCCTCTACACCGACGGCGAGCGCGGCGCGATGTTCGTCCGCGAGGCCGATCACGCGTACGCGCTCGGTCCGGCGTCCGCGCGGCCGTACCTGAACCTCGAGGTCCTCGAGCGCGCCCTGCTCGAGAGCGGCGCCGACGCCGCCTGGGTCGGGTGGGGCTTCGTCGCCGAGGACCCCGCGTTCGCCGAGCTGTGCGACCGCATCGGCATCACCTTCATCGGCCCGTCCCCGGACGCCATGCGCCGGCTCGGCGACAAGATCGGGGCGAAGCTGCTCGCCGAGGAGGTCGGCGTCCCGGTCGCCGCCTGGAGCAACGGCTCGGTGGACGACCTCGACGCCGCGCTGCACCACGCCCACCGCATCGGGTACCCGCTCATGCTCAAGGCCGCGGCGGGCGGCGGCGGGCGCGGCATCCGCGTCGTCACCAGCGACGCCGAGCTCACCGCCGTCTTCGATCGCACCCGGGACGAGGCGGAGCGGGCCTTCGGCTCCGGCGTCGTGTTCCTCGAGCGGCTCGTCACCGGCGCCCGGCATATCGAGGTCCAGCTCATCTCGGACGGGCAGGGGACGGCCTGGCCCCTGGGCGTCCGGGACTGCTCCGTGCAGCGGCGCAACCAGAAGATCATCGAGGAGTCCTCGTCGCCGGTGCTGACGCCGGAGCAGGAGCAGCAGGTCAAGGAGTCCGCCGCCCGGCTGGCCGTGGCCGTCGGCTACCGCGGCGCCGCGACCGCGGAGTTCCTCTACCAGCCCGAGGAGCGGGCGTTCGCGTTCCTCGAGGTCAACACGCGGCTGCAGGTCGAGCACCCGGTCACGGAGCTGACCACCGACCTCGACCTCGTCCGGCTGCAGCTGCACGTCGCGGGCGGCGACAAGCTCGAGGGCGAGCCCCCGGCGCCGAGCGGCCACGCCGTCGAGGCCCGGCTCAACGCCGAGGACCCGGACCGCGACTTCGCGCCCGCGCCCGGCCGCATCGCGCTGTTCCGGCTGCCCGTCGGT
>DASQJO010000323.1:0-2585 GCA_035630955.1 Kineosporiaceae bacterium | reverse complement strand
CCGCGCTCGCGCAGGTGGGTGACCGCGACGCGGATCTGCTGCAGCGAGACGCCCGTGTCCAGCAGCCGCTTGACCACCTTGAGCACGAGGATGTCCCGGAAGCTGTAGAGCCGCTGGGTGCCGGAGCCCGTTGCGGGTCGGACGCTCGGTTCGACGAGACCGGTGCGCGCCCAGTAGTCCAGCTGCCGATAGGTGATGCCAGCGGCGCGGCACGCGATCGGGCCGCGGTAGCCGACCTGCTCGTCGAGGACGGGAAGATCCTCGGTGAAGAGCAGCCCCTGGGCCGACGCCGGGACGACGGGGCGAGCCACGCCCCCCGGTGCCTCGCCGGTTCCGCTCACGCCGTCCTCCTGTCCCGCGCCCTCGCAGGGAGAAGTGAGTGCCGGGGCGTCACCGCACCAGTCGAACTACACCGAGGGCTTTACCCTTCGAACCGTAAGGGGCGGGCAGCCGAGCGTCAACGAAGGCGATCGGCGGGCACCCCGCGTGTCGTATAACGAATTGACCCGCCGCGGACACGCCGTCCTTTCGGTACAGCCCGTGGTCGTCCCGAGGATCTCGACGACGGAGCGTCACCGTCGGCTCAGGTTCCGGGCTGCGTCCCGGGCGTCTCCTCGCCGAAGTCCTCCGGGGAGATCTGCTCGAGGAACTTGCGGAAGCGCTCGACCTCGTCCTCGTCCTCGTCGGGCACGGCCACGCCCCCGGCGTCCAGCACCTCGTCGGCGCCGACGATCCGCGAGCCGGTGCGCAGCGCGAGCGCGATCGCGTCCGAGGAGCGCGAGCTGACGGTGAGCCCGCCGTCGAACACGAGCTCGGCGTGGAAGACGTTGTCGCGGATCGCGACGATGCGGACCTCGACCAGCCGGCGGCCCAGCGCCTCGATGACGTCGCGGAGCAGGTCGTGCGTCAGCGGCCGCGGCGGGACGACGCCCTGCTGGGCGTGGGCGATGGCCGTGGCCTCCGGCGCGCCGATCCAGATGGGCAGGTACCGGTCACCACCACGCTCGCGGAGCAGGACGATGGGCTGGTTCGAGGGCATCTCGACCCGGACTCCGACGACGTCGAGCTCGCGCACACGGTCACCGTACCTCGCACCCCTGGGCCCCGCGACGGCCCCGCCCACCCTCGCCGCGCCCGCTCTCCGCTTGCTCAGCCACGGCTGCGTTGCTCGCCGGATGCCCGGTTTCGGAGCCCGTGAGCGAGCACTGGCCGAGCAACGCAGAACAGGCTGAGCACGGCCGAGCAAGGCCGAGAGCCCGGGGTGAGGCGAGGAAGCGCGGGTCAGCGGTTCAGGGCCGCCGAGACCAGGGCGGCGTGCAGCCGCACGCACAGCGCCGCGACCTCGCGCGACGTCTCGTCGGCGCGGCCCGCGGCCTCGGGTCCGCGCTGGCGGCGCAGCGGCGCGACGACCTGCTCGACGAGCCCGGCCTCGCGATCGGCGGCGTTCCGGAACGGCCGCAGGTGCCGCGGCTCGATGCCGAACCTCGCCAGCCCGCCGGCGGCGCGCAGGACGGCGACCGCCTCGGCGTCGTAGTGCCCGTCGGCCCGGGCCGTCACCAGCCCGTAGGACTCGAGCTCGTCGAGCAGGGCCGGGTCGTCCACCGCCTCGGCGAGCTGCGCCCGCGTGTAGACGCGCTCCATCGGCGCCTGCTGGTCGACGGGCTGCACCAGGCGCGGCACGCGGGGCGCGCCCGGCAGCGGCGGCGGGTCCTCCCCGGCGTCGACGGCGGCGAGGTGGTCGCGGATCACCCGCAGCGGCAGGTAGTGGTCGCGCTGCACGGACAGGATGAACCGCAGCCGCTCGACGTCCTCGTGGGCGAACTTGCGATAGCCGGACGGCGTCCGATCGGGCTCGACGAGCCCCTGCTCCTCGAGGAACCGGATCTTGGAGATCGTGACGTCGGGGAACTCCGGCCGGAGCGCGGCCAGCACCTCCCCGATGCTCATCGGCGAGGTGCGGCCGGCATGCCGGCGGTCCTGCCGCTGGGCATCGGCCACCGGGTAGCTCACCTCCCGGTGTCGGCCCCGCCGCTGTTCGGGCTCGGGTGGAAGACCATCCGGTACTTGCCGATCTGGACCTCGTCGCCGTCGCGGAGCACGACCTCGTCGATCCGGTCGCGCTGCACGTACGTGCCGTTCAGGCTGCCGACGTCCCGGACGACGAACACCCCGCCCGGCCTGCGGACGAACTCCGCGTGCTTGCGCGAGACGGTGACGTCGTCCAGGAAGATGTCGCTGTCGGGGCGGCGGCCGGCGGTCGTCTTCTCGGCGTCCAGCAGGAAGCGCGCGCCCGAGTTCGGGCCGCGCTGGACGACGAGCAGCGCCGATCCGGGAGGCAGCGCCTCGATCGCCGTCCGGTCGGCCGTCGACAGCCCCGACTCCGGGGTCTCCGGCGGCTCCGTCCCGACCGGGTGCAGGGACATGGTCGTGTCAGGGCCGGAGCTCGTCCGCCCCTCGCCCTGCACCTGTCCGGCCCCTGCGCCCGGCTCCGTCATCGCCGTCTCCTCGTTCCCGTTCCCGCCCGGCGGCGCCGCCCTCGCACGTGCTCGGCCGCTCCGCCCGGATTGGCAAGCCTAACCCTCGAC
>DASQJO010000322.1:0-4241 GCA_035630955.1 Kineosporiaceae bacterium | reverse complement strand
ATCATCCCGACCGTGAGCCGCGGGTCGGTCAGCGCCGCTCCGGCGGTGCCGGGCTCGCGGTGCCCGAGCGGCCGCTGCGCGTTGAACACGTGGGTGACCATGCGCGCCCCGGCGTCCGCGGCCGCGTGCACCTGGGCGGCCGTCGCCGCGGTGTGCCCGACGGAGACCAGGCACCCGGCCGCCGTCAGCCGGGCGATCGCATCGAGGGCGTGCGCGCGCTCGGGCGCGAGCGTGAGGATCGCCGGCGGCGGGCCCTGCAGCAGCACGTCGAGCGCCTCCGGCGTGGGGTCGCACATCAGCGAGGCGTCGTGCGCGCCGTGGTAGTCCGGCGACAGGAACGGGCCCTCGACGTGCGCGCCCAGGATGCGCGAGCCGTGCACGTCCTCCCGGGCAGCGGCGTCGACGGCGCGCAGGGACGCCGCCAGCCGCGCGGGTGCGGCCGTGATCAGCGTCGGCGCGAACGCCGTCACCGCCGTCCGGAGCAGCCCCGTCCGGATGCCGCGCCAGTCGTCCGGCCGGGCGTCGGCGAAGTCGACGCCGAAGGCGCCGTTGATCTGCAGGTCCACCAGCCCGGGTGTCAGCACGCCGTCCGGGAGCACCATCGCGTCGGCTCCCGCGTGCCGGGCGCCGAGGGTGAGCGAGCGGATCCGGCCGCCCTCGATGGCGACGACGCCGGGGCCGGTGAGGCGCCCGTCCACGAACAGGCGCGGTGCGGTCACGAGCGTCACGGCGACGTTTCCCTTCTGGTGGCCCACACGTCCAATGGTCCAGACCAGTAGTGTAAGGAACCGACGCGAGAGTGGTCTAGTCCACTCCTCGGAGGATCGATCACGAGGTGGGCCGATGGACGCTCCCGGAGAGCCGCTGGACCTGCTCCCGCTCGTCGAGCGGCTGCACCTGATGAACCGCGTCGACGCCGCCGTCCCGTCGCTGGTCGCCGCTGCGGCGCCCCAGGTGGCGGCGCTGGTCGAGCGTGCCGTCGCGGTGCTGCGTGCGGGTGGGCGCGTGGTCTATCTCGGCGCCGGCTCCGCAGGGCGGGTCGCGGCCCAGGACGCCGCGGAAGTCGGGCCCACCTACGGCGTCGAGGGTGCGTTCGTCGCGGTGGTCGCCGGCGGCGCCGGGGCGCTGCGCGACGCGGCCGAGGGGCTCGAGGACGACGAGGACGCCGCCGTCGACGACCTCTCGGTGCTGGATCTGAGCGCCGCCGACCTGCTGGTGGCGGTCTCGGCCAGCGGCTGCACGCCGTACACCCGGGCGGGCCTGGCGGAGGCCGGCCGTCGTGGCGCCGCCACCGCCGCCGTCGTCTGCGCCGAGGGTTCGCCGCTCGCCGCCGACGCGGACCTCGCGGTCGTCGTCCCCGTCGGGCCCGAGGTGGTCGAGGGCTCCACCCGGCTCGCGGCGGGCACCGCGCAGAAGCTTGTGCTCAACCAGCTGTCCACGCTCGCGATGGTCGAGCTCGGACACGTCTACGGGAACCTCATGATCGGCGTCCGGACCGAGAACGCGAAGCTGCGCGCCCGGGCCCGGCGCGCGCTCGCCCTCGCCACCGGCTGCCCGCCGGACACGGTCGAGGCGGCGCTCGCCGCCGCCGACGGCGACGCCAAGGTGGCCCTGGTCATGCTGCGCACGGGCGGCGACGCCGAGGCCGCCCGCGCCCGGCTCGCGGACGTTGCGAGCGACGTCCGCGCCGCCCTCGGCGAGCGCGGCCGCTTGCGGACCGCTCCACGTGACCACGGGCTCGCCGTCGGCGTCGACGTCGGCGGCACGAAGATCGCCGCCGGTCTCGTGGACGGCGAGGGCCGGGTGATCGGGCGGCACGAGGGGCCGACGCCGTCGACGGCCCTCGAGGTGGAGGCCGCCGTCGTCGCCGCGGTGGGCTCTGTCGCGCCCGGGCCGGGGTTGCCCGTCGGTATCGCCACCGCGGGCGTCGTCGGCCCGCGGACGGGACGGGTGACGGGGGTCAACGTGGCGTGGGCCGACCATCCGCTGCGCGAACGGCTGTCGCTGCTGCTCGGCGGCCCGGTGGCCGTCGAGAACGACGCCAACGCCGCCGCCTGGGCCGAGTACCGGTTCGGCGCGGGGCGAGGCAGCGGGAGTCTCGTGATGATCACCGTCGGCACCGGGCTCGGCGCGGGACTCGTCCTCGGCGGCCGGCTCGTGGCCGGCGCCCGTGGTCTCGCCGCGGAGGTCGGCCACGTCCCCCTGGTGCCGGACGGCCGGCCCTGCCCGTGCCGGCTCCGGGGGTGCTGGGAGCGGTACGTGTCGGGCACCGCGCTCACCGCCCAGGCGACGCGCCTCGGTCCGGCGTGGCTCCCCGCCAACCCCTCCGCGGTCGGCCGCGCGGTGCTCGCCGCCGCCCGTGCCGGGGACGCCGACGGCCGGGCGCTGATCGCCGAGCAGGGGTGCCGGCTCGGCGAGGGACTGGCCACGCTGACCGCACTCCTCGACCCCGACGTCGTGATCGTCGGTGGAGGGCTGGCCGCCGCCGGCGAGCTCCTCCTCGGGCCCGTGCGTGGCCGCCTCGCCGAGGCCCTGAGCCCCGTGCTGCGCGGGTCGCTCCCGCAGGTCGTCGCCGCCCAGCTCGGCGCCGAGGCGGGTGTCGTCGGGGCGGCCGACGTCGCCCGCACGGCTGTCCGGTGGGCCGATCCCCCGGGGAGGTGACACGCTCGAGGGGGAGGTGGTCCGCGTGCGGTCCGGGGTGTCGCGGTGAAGCTCCTCGCGCGGGTCGTCGTCGGCCTGCTCGCGGTCTGGCTGGTCGCGTTCGTGGCCGGCGTCCCCCTCGCCCACGACCTGGCCCGCGACGTCGGGCGCGAGCTGAACCCTCCCGCCCCGACGCTGCGGCAGACTCCCGCCCAGAGCCCGTCGCAGGAGCCGCCCTCGCCCTGGCGGACCCTGCCCGGTCAGCGCGGCGGCCGGGCGTCACCGCCGCCGACCGGCACGCCCGCCGCCGTCACCGAGGTTCTGGACTCGGTCGTGCAGGTCCTCGTCTCGAGCTGCGGGCGCAGCGGGGCGGGCAGCGGGTTCGTCGCCGCGCGGGAGCGCGTGGTCACGAACGCGCATGTCGTCGAGGGGGCGTCGCGGGTCGCCGTCCGGACCGAGTCGGGGAGCCGGCTGGCCGCCCGCGTCGTGCTCTACGACCCGGCGGCGGACACCGCGGTCCTGGCCGTCCCGGGACTCTCGGGCAACGCGCTGCAGCCCTCACGCGCCGAGGCGGACGAGGGGGCTCCGGCCTGGGTGGCCGGGCACCCCCTCGGCGGACCCCTGAAGGTCGTCCCGGCCTCCGTGCTCGGCACGGTGGGCGGAACCGGGTCGGACCGCGAGACGTACGTGCTGCGGACCGTCGTCCGGCCCGGCAACTCCGGCGGTCCGCTCCTCGACGCGCAGGGGCGGGTACTCGGGATCGTCTACGCGACGGCGGCGGACGGCGACCCCGAGGGCTACGCCCGCACCTGGCCCGCCGTCGAGGACGAGGTCGGCGCCGGGACGCGCGCGACGGCCTCGGTCCCCGTCGGCGGCTGCTGAGTTCGCCCGACGGCTACGCCAGGCCCAGCCCCCGGCGGCCGGTCTCGTTGAGCCGGTCCGCCGTGAACCGGTTCGGCCAGTCCCGCTCGTAGTCCTCCGCGGGGAAGTCGCTCGGGCTGGAGCCGGTGAGGAACGCCTCGCGCACGGACGCCGCGTAGATCTCGTTGCGCGGGCACCACGGCGCCGCGGGGATGTACATCACGTTCCCCCAGCCCTGCTGGTCCTGCACCGGCGCGACGCTGTGGATCATGTCGCAGTGCCACCAGACGGAGTCGCCGGCCCGGACGTCGGGGATGCCGCTGAGCGCCTCGAGGAGGGGCGCGTGCCAGCGCTCGCTCGCCGGGAACACCCGGTTCGTGGTCACGCCGCACATGTCGTCGTCCGGGACGTCGGGGAGCAGCGGGCGGAGCATCAGGTAGGCCATCGCCTCAGGGATCGGCACCGTGTGGAGCACGCCCTGGTCGTGGTCCATGTCCGAGAGCGCGGTCCAGCCCTGGAACGTCCGGAACGCCGAGCACATCGTCGAGCCCGGGTACTGCGGGCCGGCGGTCCGGTGGGCGGCGTCCCAGGGGTCGTACTGCTCGACGGTCCCGTCGAACAGGTGGCGGAAGGCCCGCTGGTAGGCCTGGGTCATCCAGAGGTCGAGCGTGCCGGGGTCGAGATGGGTTCCCAGACCGCCCGAGTCGGCGCCCGGGGGGCGGCGACGGATGCGGTCGGGG
>DASQJO010000321.1:0-1665 GCA_035630955.1 Kineosporiaceae bacterium | reverse complement strand
CTGACATGGCGGACGACGCACCCGAGAGCCCGGATCGCCCCGGTGACGCGCCCATCGACGGCGCGGAGCCGGGTCAGGTCGCGACCGGCCCCGCCTCGGAGCCCGAGGCGGTGCGGCCGCCGGCCGCCCGCCGCCCGGACGACGACTCCGGCGCCCGCCCCGAGGAGGGACCCGAGGGAGAGTCCGAGCCCGGCGAGCCGGAACAGCGGCGCCTCGACGACGACGACACCGCGGACGACGACGTCGCGGGCCTCCCGGGAGATCCGGACGGGGACGCCCGCCCCGCACCCGCCGACGAGACGCCGGCGGCGCAGCGGATGCCGGGGGACCCCGACGGCGAGCCGCTGCCCGCGCGGACCGTCTCACGCGGCCGGCTCGGCCACGCCATGCGCCCGCGGGCGACCCGCGGCCAGCTGCTCGCCGGGCTGCTGTGCGCGCTGCTCGGCTTCGCGCTCGTCGTGCAGGCCCGGCAGACCCAGACCCAGGGCCTGGAGTCCCTCCGCCAGGCCGACCTCGTCCGGCTGCTCGACAACGTGACCAACGCCGAGGCCCGCGCCGAGCAGGACGTCCGCGACGAGCAGGCGATCCGCGACCGGCTGCTCTCGGGCAGCGGCAGCTCGGCGGCGGCGCAGGAGGCCGCGCAGAAGCGGCTCGACACCCTCGGGCTCCTCGCGGGCACCGTGCCGGCGTCCGGCCCCGGGATCGTCCTGGAGATCAGCGACCCGCGCCGGCAGGTCGACGCGGCGATCCTGCTCGACACGCTCGAGGAGCTCCGCGACGGCGGCGCCGAGGTGATCCAGATCGGCGCCGTGCGGGTCGTCGCGGCGACGGCGTTCACCGACGAGGCCGACGGCGTCCGCGTCGACGGGCGGCTGCTGACCCCGCCGTACACCTACACCGTGATCGGCGACCCGCAGACGCTCTCGCGCCTGCTGCAGATCCCGGGCGGCGTGCTCGACGTCTTGCACGGCAAGGGCGCGCAGGGCAGGGTGACGCAGCCCGGCACGGTGACGGTCGACGCGTTGCGTTCGCCGACACCGCCTCAGTACGCTCGCCCGGCCCCCGGGCCCACCCCCTGATCAGCAGCTCGAGAGGACGCACGTCATGGCCGACTTCGAGTACCCCGACGACCTGCGGTACACCTCCGAGCACGAGTGGGTCCGCGCCGAGGGCGGACGGGTCCGCGTCGGCATCACCGCGTACGCGCAGGACGCGCTCGGCGACATCGTCTACGTGCAGCTGCCGGACGCCGGGAGCACGGTCGAGGCCGGGTCCGCCGTGGGTGAGGTCGAGTCGACCAAGAGCGTGAGCGACCTCTACGCGCCGATCAGCGGCACCGTCGTGGAGCGCAACGAGGCGCTCGACGCCACCCCGGAGCTCGTCAACACCGACCCCTACGGGCAGGGGTGGATGTTCGAGGTCGAGCCGGCGGACGCCGCGGCGGTCGACGGCCTCCTCACGGCGGACCAGTACCGCGGTCAGCTGTCCTGACGGGTCGGACGACGGGCGGTGCCTCGACCTGCCGTCGAGGGTTAGGCTTGCCAATCCGGGCGGAGCGGCCGAGCACGTGCGAGGGCGGCGCCGCCGGGCGGGAACGGGAACGAGGAGACGGCGATGACGGAGCCGGGCGCAGGGGCCGGACAGGTGCAGGGCGAGGGGCGGACG
>DASQJO010000320.1:0-9761 GCA_035630955.1 Kineosporiaceae bacterium | reverse complement strand
GGCGGCGACCGCGTCGGACCCCGCCAGCACCACGGCGATCATGGCGAGCACGGCGGACGCGATCCTCCGCAGCCGGGCCCACCACAGGCTGCGGCCCTCCACCGCGACGCGCTCCGAACTGGCCCCCACCGTCGTACCCATGCCGCACCCGTCGGCGACCACGGCGGCGTTCTCCAGGGGCCTGCGGCGCTTTGACCCGTTCGGACGGCCCTGCACGTGCAGACGACCGGTACGCGAGGGTGCGTCCGGGTCTGATCGTCGGCACCCGAGGTGCCAGAATGGCGGCCATGCCGTCCTCCGAAGCGACCGGCGCGGGCGTGCCGTCAGCGCAGCAGCCGCGCCTGCTGTCGGGCATGCAGCCGACCGCGGACTCGCTGCACCTCGGGAACTACCTGGGGGCCCTCGTGCAGTGGGTGGCGCTGCAGGAGGACTACCGCGCCTACTACTGCGTCGTCGACCAGCACGCGATCACCGTGGAGCACGACCCGGAGCTGTTGCGCCGCCGGACCCGGGTGACCGCGGCCCAGTTCCTCGCCGCCGGGATCGACCCGGCACGCTCGGTGCTCTTCGTGCAGAGCCACGTCGCCGAGCACTCCCAGCTCACCTGGGTGCTGCAGTGCATCACGGGCTTCGGCGAGGCCGGCCGCATGACGCAGTTCAAGGACAAGTCCGCGCGCGAGGGAGCCGACCGGTCGACTGTCGGCCTCTTCACGTACCCGATCCTGCAGGCGGCGGACATCCTGCTCTACGACGCCGCCCGCGTTCCGGTCGGCGAGGACCAGCGCCAGCACCTCGAGCTCACCCGCGACCTCGCGCAGCGGTTCAACACCCGGTACGGCGACACCTTCGTCGTCCCCGAGCCGCACATCGTCCGCGCCACCGCCAAGATCCTGGACCTGCAGCGGCCCGACAAGCAGATGAGCAAGAGCCTCGGCGGCGCCGGCTGCCTGTACCTGCTGGACGACCCGAAGGTCAACGGGAAGAAGATCCGCTCGGCCGTGACGGACGCCGGTCGCGAGGTCGTCTACGACCCGGACGGCAAGCCCGGCGTCTCGAACCTCCTCACGATCCTCTCGGCGCTCTCCGGAACGCCGATCCGGACACTGGAGGAGCGGTTCGCCGGCGCCGGCTACGGCGACCTCAAGAAGGAGGTCGAGTCGGCCTTCCTGGCGTTCGCCGAGCCGTTCCGCGCCGAGGTCGACCGCTGGCTGACCGGCGACGCGCTCGACGACGTCCTCGCCGAGGGCGCTCGCCAGGCCCGCGAGCAGGCGTCCGTCCGGCTCGCCGACGTCTACGAGAAGATCGGCTTCCTGCCGCCCCTGCAGGGCTGGGGGGCCGGGACGGCGGGCGCGACGCCGTGACCCCGTCACTGCCGACGATGGGCATCCCCATCACGGTGGGTCCTGCCGACGACGAGCTCACCATCGGCGTCGCCCTGGAGATCCCCGCCCCGTGGGCACAGCTCCTGGAGAACGCGCGCGAGCGCTTCGGCGACCCGCTCGCGCGCGCCATCCCGGCGCACCTGACGCTGCTCCCGCCGACCGCCGTGCAGCGCGTCGCGCTCGGCGGCATCGTCGAGCACCTCGAGCGGGTCGGGCAGGGCACCGTCGGGTTCGAGATCGTCCTGGCCGGCACCGACACGTTCCGGCCGGTCTCGCCGGTCGTGTTCGTCCGGGTCCAGGAGGGCGGCGCCGCCTGCGACCGCCTGCAGCGCGCCGTCCGCACCGGCCCCCTCGAGCGCGAGCTCACCTTCCCGTTCCACCCGCACGTCACCGTCGCGCACCACCTGGACGACGACGCCCTCGACCGCGCGGCGAAGGAGCTCGCCGACTTCGCCGCCGCGTTCGACGCCCGCGACTTCGTCCTCTACGAGCACGGCACGGACGGCGTGTGGCGCCCGCGCCGCCGGTTCGGCTTCGCGTCCCCGCCGTCCGACCAGTCCTGACGGCGCATGTCCGTCCTCGACCGTCTCCGGGACGTGCCGGGGCGCGTGGACGCCGGGCTCGCGCCGCTGCGGGCCACGCTGCCCTACCGGGCGTGGCAGCGCTACGGCGCGGTGCGGGGCAACGTGCTCGCGGGCGGCATCGCCTACTTCGCGTTCTTCTCGATCTTCCCGGCGCTCGCCATCGGCTTCACGCTGTTGGCCCTCGTGCTCGGCAACCAGGAGGACCTGCAGGCCCAGCTCGTGCAGTACATCAACTCCAGCCTGGGCTCGACGGTCATCAGCTACCACTCCGGTCAGGCCGGCATGGTGAGCATCGAGCAGCTGGTCCGGCCGGGGGTGCTGACCACGACTGGCGTCGTCGGCGTGGTGACCCTGGTGTTCACCGGCCTCGGCTGGGTGTCGGCCCTGCGGGACGGCATCCAGGCCGTGTTCGCGGTCCGGAACGAGGTCAACTTCGTCGTCGTCAAGCTCTTCGACGTCCTGCTGTTCGTCGCGGCCGGGCTGGCGGTGCTCACCTCGGTGGTCGTCAGCATCGCCGTGAACGTGGCCACCGACCAGGTGCTCGACCTGCTCGGCATCGCCCCGAACGAGGTGACGGGCTGGTCGGTGAGCATCTTCGGTCAGATCGTCCTCGTCGTCCTCGACACGGTCATCTTCACCCTGCTGTTCCACCGGCTCTGCGGCGTCGACGTGCCGTGGGCGGACCTCGTCACCGGCGCCGTCGTGGCCGCCGTCGGCTTCACGCTGCTCAAGCTCTTCGCGACCGAGTTGTTGCAGTCCGTGTCGCGCAACCGGTTCCTGGCGTCGTTCGGGGTGATCGTCGGGTTGCTCGTGTGGATGAACCTGGTTGCCCGGCTGCTCCTCGTGGCGGCCGCGTGGAGCGCCACCGTCGCCCAGGGCCGGGGACACCTGCCGACACCGGATCCGCTCGCGCCGGTCGTCGTCGAGCCCGTCACGGAGCCGGTGGAGGCCGTGCCCGAGCCGCCCCAGCGGCCCGGACGCGACCGCATCCTCCTCGTGGCCGGCTTCGCGGCCGGGGCGCTGGCCGGTCGCGCGTTCCAGCGCCTCGCGGGTCGGCGGGCGCGGTCTCGGCGCTCCCGTGACGGCGCACCCTGAGGGTTCAGCGCGAGCTGCGTCGCGCCGTCGAGGACCTCGCCTTCGTCGTCCGCGTCGTGCCCGAGCTGCGCGCGGACGCCGGTCCTCTCCCCTTCGCCGCGGGCCGGCGCGGCGGCGGGCGACGGCCACGCGGGGCAGGGGCGGTCCGGCGGGCGATCCGACTGATCGCGAGGGCTCCGCCGAAGGCCACCGCGAACGCCGCGACGAGCCAGACGACCCGCCCCTGGGACGGGAGCGCGTCGAGCGTCGCCGTCACCGGCTGGGTGACGACGTTCGGAGGCTGGGCCGCGGGGAGGGTCCGGACGGCCTGCGTGCCCGCCTTCGGGGTCGCGGGGGGCGTGGACGACGCGGGCGAGGGCGCGGGCGAGGCGGACGGCACGGGCGGCGGGCCGGACGCCGGCACCGGCGTCGGGTCCAGCACGCCCACGGGTGCCGCCCGGCCCCCCGCCGCGAACGCCCAGTCCAGGAGGGAGGCCGCGAGCTTCCACGAGTTGACGTCCGTCCGGAGCAGCGCCACGACGTAGCTGTGGCCGTTCCGGGTCGCGCTGCCGACGAACGAGGCACCGGCGGCCTTCGTGTAGCCGTTCTTGATCCCCGTCGCGCCGGGGTAGTTGAAGAGCAGCAGGTCGTGGTTCTGGATCTGGTAGCTCTTGCGCGCCCGGCCGAAGGTCGTGCCCTTGTCCGGGAACCGGTAGGTCTTCGTGCGGACGAGCGCGGCGAGGGCGGCGTCCCCCAGCACCGCCCGGCCGAAGAGCGCGAGGTCGTAGACGCTCGTCACCTGACCGGCCGCGTCGAGCCCGCTGGTGTTGCTGACGACCGTGTCACCGGCACCGAGCCCGTGGGCCGTCGTCGTCATGAGCCGCGCGGCCTCGGGGTAGCCGCCGGCCAGACTCGCCAGCGCGTTGGCGGTGTCGTTGCCGCTGCCCATGAGCAGGCCGTGCCACAGGTCCCCGACCCGGTACCGCGACCCCGGGGACAGGCCCACGCGGGTCCCGTCGATGGAGGCGTCGGCGCTGGTGGCGACGTAGGTCTTGGTCGCGTCGATCCTGCTGTGCAGGGCCAGCGCGGTGAGGATCTTCAGCGTGCTGGCTGGTGCGAGCGGCACGTGCGCGTTGCACGCCGCGAGGACGTTCCCGGTGGAGAGGTCGGCGACGATCCACGCGGTCGCGCGCAGCGCAGGCGGCCGCGCGGTGCCGGCCGGCACCGAGACGTGCAGCCCCGGTTGCGCGAGCTGCTCGCCGCCGAGCGCGGACGCGGGCGGAGGGAGCGGGACGGGCGTCGTCGTGGTCCGTCCCGTGGTGACGGCGACGGCGGTCGCGCAGGCCGGCGGAGGCGGCAGCGTAGCCGCGGGTGCCGCCTGGGCCGGGGCGCTCACGAGGAGCGTCGCCCCGAGCACCACCCCCGCCACGGTCGCGCACGCCAGCGGACGAGCGGCCCCCGCCCACCTCGCCCGGTCCATACCGGCAGACTAACCGGCGTTCCCGCCGGCGCAGAGGGTCAGACCTTGCGGGCCAGCAGGGCCCGCTTGACCTCCTGGATCGCCGTCGTCACCTCGATGCCGCGTGGGCAGGCCTCGGTGCAGTTGAAGGTCGTGCGGCAGCGCCACACGCCCTCCTTGTCGTTGAGGATCTCCAGCCGGACGTCGCCGCCCTCGTCCCGGCTGTCGAAGATGAACCGGTGCGCGTTGACGATCGCGGCCGGGCCGAAGTACTGGCCGTCGGTCCAGAACACCGGGCACGACGACGTGCAAGCGGCGCAGAGGATGCACTTGGTGGTGTCGTCGAACCGCTCGCGGTCGGCCTGCGACTGGATCCGTTCCCGGGTCGGCTCGTGGCCGGTGGTGATGAGGAACGGCATGACCTCCCGGTACGCCTGGAAGAACGGCTCCATGTCGACGACGAGGTCCTTCTCGACCGGCAGACCCTTGATCGGCTCGACCGTGATCGGCCTGCTCGGGTTGAGGTCCTTCAACAGCGCCTTGCAGGCGAGCCGGTTGCGGCCGTTGATCCGCATGGCGTCGGAGCCGCAGACGCCGTGCGCGCAGGAGCGGCGGAACGTGAGTGTCCCGTCGAGATCCCACTTGATCTTGTGCAGCGCGTCGAGCAGCCGGTCGGTGCCGTGCACGGTGACCCGGTAGTCCTCCCAGTGCGGCTCGGCGTCCACCTCGGGGTTGTACCGCCGAATCCGCAGCGTGACGTCGAAACTCGGGACCTCCCCGACCCTGCGGCCGTCCTGGGTGGAAGGGGTGGTGGTGGTCATCAGAACTTGCGCTCCATCGGCTGGTAACGGGTCACGACGACCGGCTTGTAGTCGAGCCGGACGCCTGTCCGCAGAGGGTCGCCGTCGTCGCCGGCCAAGTCCACGGTGCGGTACGCCATCGTGTGACGCATGAAGTTGACGTCGTCGCGGTGCTGGTAGTCCTCGCGGAAGTGGCCGCCGCGCGACTCGTTGCGGGCCCGCGCGGAGACGACGAGCACCTCGGCGAGGTCGAGCAGGAACCCGAGCTCCACGGCCTCGAGCAGGTCCGTGTTGAACCGCCGTCCCTTGTCCTGGACGACGACCCGCTGGTAGCGCTCCTTGAGCGCCGCGATGTCGTTCTCGGCCTGCTTGAGCGAGGCCTCGGTCCGGTAGACCTGCGCGTTGCGGTCCATCGTCTCCTGCAGCGCCGTACGGATCGTCGCCACCCGCTCGCCCTCGCTGCGCGACCGGATGCCCTCGAGCATCGAGACGACGACGCTCTCGGGCGCCTCGGGCAGGTCGACCCACGGCGCGGTGCCGGCGAACTCGGCGGCGGCGACGCCGGCGCGGCGCCCGAAGACGTTGATGTCGAGCAGCGAGTTCGGGCCGGGCCGGTTCGCGCCGTGCACCGACACGCAGGCCACCTCGCCGGCCGCGTAGAGGCCCGGGACGACGGTGGTGTTGTCCGCCAGCACCTCGGCGTCGATGTTCGTCGGGACGCCGCCCATGGCGTAGTGCGCGGTCGGGAACACCGGGACGGGGTCGGTGTACGGCTCGACGCCGAGGTAGGTCCGGGCGAACTCGGTGATGTCCGGGAGCTTGGCGTCGATGTGCGCGGGCTCGAGGTGGGTGAGGTCGAGCAGCACGTAGTCCTTGTTCGGGCCGGCGCCGCGGCCCTCGCGGACCTCGTTCGCCATCGCCCGGGCCACGACGTCGCGCGGCGCGAGGTCCTTGAGCGTGGGGGCGTACCGCTCCATGAAGCGCTCGCCCTCGCTGTTGCGCAGGATCGCGCCCTCGCCGCGGGCCGCCTCCGAGAGCAGGATGCCGAGGCCCGCGAGGCCCGTCGGGTGGAACTGGAAGAACTCCATGTCCTCCAGCGGCAGGCCGCGGCGCCACACGATGCCCATCCCGTCGCCGGTCAGGGTGTGCGCGTTGGACGTCGTCTTGAACACCTTGCCGAACCCGCCGGTGGCGAGCACGACCGACCTCGCCTGGAAGACGTGGATCTCACCCGTCGCCAGCTCGTACGCCACGACGCCGGCCGCCCGCCGGTCGCCGTCGACGTCGTTCAGCAGCAGGTCGAGCACGTAGAACTCGTTGTAGAACTCGACCTCGTGCTTGACGCACTGCTGGTAGAGCGTCTGGAGGATCATGTGGCCGGTCCGGTCGGCGGCGAAGCACGAGCGGCGCACGGCGGCCTCGCCGTGGTTGCGGGTGTGCCCGCCGAACCGGCGCTGGTCGATCCGCCCCTCCGGCGTGCGGTTGAACGGCAGGCCGAAGTGCTCGAGGTCGAGGACGGCGTCGATCGCCTCCTTGCACATGATCTCCGCCGCGTCCTGGTCGACGAGGAAGTCGCCGCCCTTGACGGTGTCGAACGTGTGCCACTCCCAGCTGTCCTCCTCGACGTTCGCCAGGGCCGCGCACATGCCGCCCTGCGCCGCGCCGGTGTGGGACCGGGTCGGGTACAGCTTGGTGAGGACGGCGGTGCGTGCGCGCTTGCCGCTCTCCAGCGCGGCCCGCATGCCGGCGCCGCCCGCGCCGACGATGACGACGTCGTACCGGTGGACCTGCATGTCAGCGCTCCCTTGCCAGGATCAACGGGCCGTGCAGAAGCTGGGCAGGTTCGACGCGGAGCCGCCGGTGGGGCACGGGTCGAACGTGAAGATCACCAGCGTGCCGAGCGCCACGACGACCACGAACGCGGTGTAGAGCAGCGACTTCAGCCAGAACCGCGTCTGGTCGCGGTCCGCGTAGTCGTTGATGATCGTCCGGACGCCGTTCGTGCCGTGCAGCATCGCCAGCCAGAGCATGACCAGGTCCCAGACCTGCCAGAACGGGCTGGACCACTTGCCGGCGACGAAGGCGAAGTCCACGGCGTGGATGCCCTTGCCGACCATGAGGTTGACGAAGAGGTGCCCGAAGACGAGCACGAGCAGCACGACGCCGGACAGGCGCATGAACATCCAGGCGTACAGCTCGTAGTTGGTGCGCGTGGCCTTGGTCCGCCGGTACGGGCTGCGCGGCGCGTCGAGTGCGGGGGCGGTCATGGCTGTCTGTCTCCCGATCCGATCGCCGTCAGGCGCCGAGCACGTTGCCGAGGTGCCGCACGAGGAACGGCACCATGAGGATCACCCAGAGGCCGACCACGACCCAGAGCATCTGCCGCTGCAGGCGGGTGCCCCGGTGCCAGAAGTCGACGAGCATGACGCGGACGCCGTTGAGGGCGTGGAACACCACCGCGGCGACCAGGCCCGCCTCGCCGAGCCCCACGATCGGGTTCTTGTACGTGCCGATGACGGAGTTGTAGGCCTCCGGCGACACCCGGACGAGCGCGGTGTCGAGCACGTGCACCAGCAGGAAGAAGAAGATCAGGACGCCGGTGATCCGGTGCGCCACCCACGACCACATGCCCTCACGGCCGCGGTACAGCGTGCCTGCGGGCGCCTTCGCCACGACGGAACCCTCCTCGGGTACGGGGTTGGGAACGTCCTGACCGGGGCACGCGGGCTCGAGGCGGCCGCGGCGCCCAGGCACGAGACGTCCGACCACTTCACTGTAATCGCGCTGACCTGCGCGGTCGCATCCTGGGAGGGGTGGTGTGACGCAGTCGAGCGCCCGACTGCGTCACACCACTGCGTCACACCGAACGCGGTCTCCGCGAAGTCGTCGACGCGCGAGGCCGGCGTCCGCAAGACTGCCCGGTATGGATTGGTCTGTACGTCGTCGTGGCTTCCTGGGTGTCGGGGTGGCGGCACCGTGGCTGATGGGCGCCGGCCGTCGGCAGGGGTCGGCCTCCCGCATCCCCCGTGGGTACGAGAAGGTCGACCCCCGCACCGCTCGCCGCGTCCCGCTCTGGCAGCAGCTCAGCCCCGCGAACCCGCTGTTCCCCGGCGACCCGCCGTTCAGGTACACGATCTTCAACACGATCCCGAAGGACGGCTACCTGCTCGAGCGGATCACGAGCCTGGGGACGCACACCGGCACGCACATCAGCGCTCCCGCGCACTTCGTGCCCGGTGCCCCGTACCTGAGCCAGCTCGACGAGGGCTGGACGCTCATGCCGCTCGCGGTCCTGGACCTCCGCGCGCGCATCGCGGAGCACGGCGGCGACTTCTTCGTCGAGGTGGCCGACCTGCGCCGGTTCGAGCACCGGCACGGCCGGATCCCGGCGGGCGGCTGCGTGCTGCTCCTCACCGGGTTCTCCCGGCACTACAGCGAGCGCCGCGGCCCGGGTCGGGCGGACGACTACTTCGACCCGGCGCCCGGCTTCTCCGGTGCCGCCGTCGCGTGGCTGTTCGAGCACCGCGGCATCCGGGCGACCGGCGCCGACACCTTCGGTCCGGACGCCACCTCCGACGAGGACTTCGCGGCGACGTCCACGACGCTCGAACACGGCGGGATCACCGTGGAGAACGTCGGGCCGGGCCTGCAGCAGATGCGCCCGTTCGGCGACTGGATCTCGATCAACGGGGCGCGGCCCCGGTTCTCCGGCTTCCAGATGGGGATCACCGGCTTCACGGTGTGCTGATCACGGTCGGCGCGGGTGCCGGGGGCAGCGGCTGCGGCTGCGGCTCGCTCTCCCGGTCCCCGTCGACGACCAGGCGGCCCTTGCCCTCGCGCTTCGCCTCGTACATCGCCGCGTCGGCCCGGTGCAGCAGGACGTCGGCGGAGACGGCGTCCTCGGACGGGGCGACGACGACCAGTCCGGCGCTGGCGCGGGGCAGCAGCACGCGCCCGGCCAGCGTCACGGGCCGGGTCAGCGCCGCGAGCACCCGCTCTCCGACGGCGTGCGGCGACGCGCGGTCGTCGTCCATCACGACGGCGAACTCGTCGCCGCCCAGCCGCGCCACCGTGTCCCCGGCCCGCACGCACTGCCGCAGCCGCTCGGCCACGACGCGCAGCAGTTCGTCGCCGACGGCGTGGCCGAGGGTGTCGTTCACGGCCTTGAAGTCGTCGAGGTCGCAGAACAGCAGGGCGAGCGGGTGCTCGCCGCGCCGGTGCCGTTCCACCGCCTGCTCGAGCCGGTTCCGGAAGAGCGCGGGGTTCGGCAGGCCGGTCAGCCAGTCGTGGAACGCCTGGTGGTGCAGCCGGTCCTGGCTCTCACGGACGCGGCGCAGCAGCTCGAGGTTCTCCACGAGGGTGAACAGCTGCCGGACGACGACGACGGCGACCAGCAGGATCAGCCCGTACGTCTCGACGGGGTTCAGGCTCAGGTCCGTGACCTGCTGGAGGATCACCAGCA
>DASQJO010000319.1:0-6343 GCA_035630955.1 Kineosporiaceae bacterium | reverse complement strand
GTTCATCGCGTGGACCGTGTGGGGGCCGGAACCGCGCGTTGCGCGCGGCCTCGTCAGCGCCGTCGCGGTGCTGATCATCGCCTGCCCCTGCGCGCTCGGCCTCGCGACGCCGACCGCGATCATGGTGGGCACGGGGAAGGGCGCCGAGCACGGCGTGCTGTTCAAGGGCGGGGAGAGCCTCGAGAACGCGCACCGCATCACCACCGTCGTCCTCGACAAGACCGGCACGATCACGCGCGGCCGGCCCGAGCTCGTCGGCGTCCACCCCGCGCCCGGCACGGACGGCGACCGGCTGCTGGCCCTCGCGGCCGCCGCCGAGACCGGCTCGGAGCACCCCCTCGGGACCGCCCTCGTCACCGCCGCCCACGACCGCGGCCTCGCGCTGCCGGCGCTCACCGCGTTCGAGGCCGTCCCCGGGCACGGCCTGCGCGCCACGGTGGGCGGCCACGAGGTTCTCGTCGGCAACGACAGCCTGCTCGCCGGCATGAACGTGGACGGCCTGCGGCCCGTCGCCGAGGCGGCCGCGGGGAACGGCGCCACCCCCGTCCACGTCGCGATCGACGGTCACCCGGCCGGCGTCCTCGCGGTGGCCGACACCGTCAAGCCCGAGTCCGCCGACGCGGTCGCGCAGCTGAAGGCCCTCGGCCTCGAGGTCTGGATGCTCACCGGCGACAACGCCCGCACCGCAGCCGTCGTCGCGAGCCAGGTCGGCATCGAGCGCGTGCTGGCCGACGTCCGGCCGCAGGACAAGGCCGCGCACATCGCCCGACTGCGGGAGGAGGGCGCGGTCGTGGCGATGGTCGGCGACGGCATCAACGACGCACCCGCCCTCGCCACCGCCGACCTCGGCATCGCCATCGGCACCGGCACGGACGTCGCCATCGCCGCCTCCGACATCACGCTCGTCGGCGGCGACCTGCGCGGCATCGTCGCCGCCATCGCCCTCTCCCGGCGCACGGTGACGACCATCAAGCAGGGCCTGGGCTGGGCGTTCGCGTACAACGTGCTGCTCATCCCGGTCGCCGCCGGCGTCCTGTACCCGTTCAACGGCACGCTGCTCAACCCGTCGCTCGCGGCCGCCGCGATGGCGATGAGCTCGGTCAGCGTGGTGACCAACGCGTTGCGACTGCGCGGCTTCCGCCGCCCGGCCACCGCGGAGGACCTGCGGCTGTCGCTGCCGCGCCGGCTCGCCGACTCCGCGTTCCTCGTCGGGATCGCGGTGCTCGCGCTCGCGATCGGCGCCGGGCTCACCGCCCTCAGCCGCACGAGCGCCGCCGAGCGCGGCATGAACGGCCAGCTCGCGTGGATCCAGGGCACGGGCATGCCGATGCGCCCCTCGATGAGCGTCATGATGACCGCCGAGACCGAGCCGCTGGACGCCGACGACGCCGGCGTCGCCGTCGACGTGCACGTACCCGCGGACGCCGTCCCCGGCCGACCCACGACCGTCGTCATCCGGGTCACGGACGCGGAGACCGGGCGCCCCGTCGAGGACGTCGGCCGCAGCCACGAGGCGTGGATGCACCTCATCGTCACTCGCCACGACCTCGCGACCTTCGCCCACCTGCACCCGCAGCCGACCGGGACGCCGGGGGAGTTCAGCGTGCCCGTGACGTTCCCGACCGCCGGCCGGTACACGATCCACGCCGAGTTCAAGCGCAAGGGCGAGATGGCCGACGTCGTCGCCGCCGCGGACGCCGTGGTGGCCGACGCGGACGCGACCGCCGACGAGCCGGTCCGCGAGTCCGGCCGCGTGCAGGTCGTGGACGGCGTCCGGGTCGAGCTGACCGGCGACGCCGAGGCGGGCCACCGCAGCCGGCTCACCTACCGGTTCACCGACGCCGCGACCGGAGCTCCGATCACCACCCTCCGGCCCTACCTCGCCGCCGCCGGCCACATCGTGGTCGTGCCGGCCGACGGCCACGGCTTCGCCCACGAGCACGCCGAGATGAAGGACGCCGACGGCAACCCCGTGTTCGCCCTGCCCGGGCAGACCTTCGGGCCGGACCTCGACGTCCACGCCGCCTTCCCCCGCGCCGGCCTCTACCGGGTCTGGGGCCAGTTCCGGACGGCGGACGGAACCGTCATCACGACGACCTTCACCGTCGATGCCCGGGAGTGAGGGGATCGTCCCTGCCGGCGGAGGCCCGCGGGGAACCGGGGGCCTCCGGCCTGCGCCTACGGAATCGCCGGGCGCGCGATCAGCCGCCGGCCGATGCGGTCGACGGCCTCGACGAGCAACCCGCCCGCGACACCGAGAACGGCTGCCAGCAGGAGGCCCGTCGTGGTGAGCTCGAACAGGAAGACGCCCTCGCCGAGCGGTGGCACTGCCAGCACCACGACCACGGTCGCCGCCATCGCCGCGATCAGCGCGAGCTTCCACGCCGTCAGCGGGCGCGCGATGACGGTGAGCGTCCACAGGCCGATGACGACGGCCACGAGGGCCGCGCTCGTGCGGGCGCCGGCGAGGCCCGCAGCCGGGTCGAGCGCCCGTTCGGCCGCGTAGGCCGTGTAGACCGCGACGCCGGTGATCGCTCCCACCGGAATCGAGAACGCCAGGACGCGGTGGAGGAAGCCGGGGACGTAGCGGCGCTTGTTCGGTCCGAGCGCGAGCACGAACGCCGGGATCCCGATCGTCACGGTCGAGATCAGGGTCAGCTGGATCGGTGCCAGGGGATAGGCGACCAGCGTGACCACCGTGATCACGGCGAGCACCAGCGAGTACACGTTCTTGATGAGGAAGAGGTTCGCCGCTCGCTCGATGTTGGCGATCACCCGTCGCCCCTCCGCGACGGCCTCGGGCAGGTGCGCGAAACGGCCGTCGAGCAGGACGAGCTGTGCCACCGCCCGCGTGGCCGGTGACCCGTTGCCCATGGCGACGCCGATGTCCGCGTCCTTGAGCGCCAGCGCGTCGTTCACCCCGTCGCCGGTCATCGCCACGACGTGCCCGCGGTCGCGGAGGGCGCGCACCATCGCCCGCTTCTGGTGCGGCGTCACGCGCCCGAAGGCGCTATGGGTCTCCAGCGCCTCGGCCAGCTCCTCGGCGTCCTCCGGGAGGGTGCGGGCGTCCACCGCGTGATCGGCCTCCGTCACGCCGGGCACGCCGACCGCCGCCGCCACGGCACCGACCGTCCGAGGGTTGTCCCCCGAGATCACCTTGAGCGTCACGCCCTGGTCCGTGAAGTAGCCGAGGACCTCGGCGGCGTCCTCGCGGATCCGTTCCGCGAGGACCACCAGCGCGACGGGGGTGAGCCCGGGAGGCAGGTGCGGTTCGTCGCCCGTGCGGCCCCACGGCTGCGGCGAGAGGGCCAGCAGCAGCACGCGGAGACCCTGGGCGGCGAGCCGGTCGGCCGCGGCCCTGGCGTCGGCCTGCTCGCCCGTCGCCGGCTGCGGCAGCACCATCTCGGGCCCGCCGAGCACCCAGCTGCATTCGTCCGCGGTGCGGACCGCCGACCACTTGCGTGCCGACGAGAACGGGACCAGGTCCGCGGCCGGGGGCCCGGGCGGCGGCGGGAACGCGTCGGCCAGCGCGGCCGCTGTGGCGTTGGCCGGGTCGGCCGCGGCGAGCAGACCCAGCGCGGAGGTGGCGGCCTCGTCGGCGGGAGCGCCGTCGGGGAGCGGGATCACCCGGTCGAAGCGCACGTCTCCGTGGGTGAGGGTGCCGGTCTTGTCCAGGCAGACGACGTCGACCCGGGCGAGTCCCTCCACCGCCGGCAGCTCCTGCACGAGCGTCCGGCGGCGGGCCAGCGTCTCGCTGGCGACGAGGAAGGCCAGCGTGGTGAGCAGGACCAGCCCCTCGGGGATCATGCCCACGAGCGCGCCGACCGTACCGGTCACGGCCTCGCGCCAGGTCGCGTTGTCGCTCGTACGGAACTGGCTCCACAACACCGCCGGGCCGACGACGACCAGGCTCGCGGCGATCCAGCGCAGGATCCGATTGGTCCCGGCGACGAGCTCGGAGTACGTGGTGGTGAACCGGCGGGCCTCCGTCGCCAGCCGGGCGGCGTAGGCCGCGTCGCCCACGGCGGTCGCCCGGACCCTCCCGGAGCCGGCCACGACGATCGCACCCGACAGGAGCGCGTCACCGACGTCCTTCGACACGTGCTCGGACTCACCGGTGAGCAGCGACTCGTCCACCGCGAGACCGCCCGACGTACGGACGACGCCGTCGACGGGCACCTGGTCACCGGCGGCGAGGACCAGCAGGTCGTCCTGGACGACCTCGGCCACCGGGACGTCCCGCTCCTGGCCGCCGCGCACGATGCGGGCACGGGGCGCGTTCAGGACGGCGAGCCGGTCCAGGGTCCGCTTGGCACGGAGCTCCTGCCCGATGCCGAACGCGGAGTTGACGACGACCACCACGCCGAACAGGGCGTTCTGCCAGAGGCCGGTGGCGAGCACGAGGACGACCAGGACGGCCAGCAGGCCGTTGAAGACCGTGAACACATTCGTCCGGACGATCTCCGCGATCGAGCGGCTGGTGCGTACCGACGTCGCGTTCGTCCGCCCGGCCGCGATCCGCCGAGCGACCTCGTCGGACGTCAGCCCGTCGGGACGCGTCCGCGGTGGGACGACGGTGCGCGACGTGCTCGCGTCGGAGGCATCGGGCGAACCGACGGACGCTGCACCGGTGCTCGGGCTCGACGCCATGGCCCCTCCTCGGGATCGAGCACACCACTCGGAACAGTGCTCGTCCAACCTCCCAGCCGGAGGCCGGGACCGACACGGGGGACCCCGTATCCTCCGGGTACGGGTTTCTGGTGCACGGTGACGCAGGTCGCCGTGCCCCGGCCGATGAGTTCGACGGGCGGCGGACGTCGACACGGACATGACCACGACGCACGTGCTCGAGACCGCCGAGGCCGACATCGTCTACGACGTCCACGGCGAGCTGCCGCCCGCCGACGGACGTCCGCTCCTGCTCATGGTCGGGCAGCCCATGACCGCCGACGGCTTCACCGCCCTGGCCGCCCGGTTCCCCGACCGCACCGTCGTCACCTACGACCCGCGCGGCCTCGGCCGGAGCGCCCGCAAGGACGGCCGCGACGACAACACGCCGACCGACCAGGCCGAGGACCTCCACAGGCTCATCGAGCGGCTGGGCTGCGGCCCCGTGGAGATGTTCGCCAGCAGCGGCGGAGCGGTGACCGCACTCGCACTCGTCACGGCCCATCCCGGCGACGTCAGCACGCTCGTGGCGCACGAGCCGCCGCTCATCCCGGCGCTCCCCGACGCCGCCGCGGCCCAGCGCGCCATCGCCGGCGTCCGCGACGCGTACGAGGCCAAGGGGTGGGGCGCGGGCATGGCGGCGTTCATCGGCATGACCTCCTGGCAGGGCGAGTTCACCGACGAGTACTTCGCCCGGCCGGCGCCGGATCCGGCGATGTTCGGCATGCCCACCGAGGACGACGGCTCGCGCGGCGACCCGCTGCTCTCCGACCGCTCGTGGGCGGTCAGCGGCTACCGGCCGGACGTCGAGGCGCTCAGCGCTGCGCCGACCCGGATCGTGATCGGCGTGGCCGAGGAGTCCGGCGACACCTTCACGGGCCGGACGTCGCGGGCGGCGGCCGCGCTGCTCGGTCAGGAGGCCACGGTGTTCCCGAGCCACCACGGCGGCTTCAACGGCGGCGACGGTCCCTACGCGGGCAAGCCGGAGGAGTTCGGGCGCACGCTGCGCGAGGTCCTCGACCGGGCCTGACGGGAATCCCGAGCGATCTACGTGACCGGCCGGCCGACCGGCTGGGCCGCCGCGGTCGTCGTCCCGGGCGCCGTGCTGTCGAGCGGCACCTCGGCGGCGGTGACGAGGCCGGTCTGCACCGCCTGCCGGGGCAGGACCGCGTCGAGCAGCCAGTCGCTGCCGACCCGGATCCGGTTCCCGGGGATGGACAGCAGGTGGTACCCGCGGGTCACCGCCTTCGCCGGCAGGCCCTGGAGCGGGACGCCCAGGGGGTTGGCGACGGCGTCCCACCCGGCGAGGTCCACGACGAATCCCAGGTCATGGTGCTTGTAGCGGCGTCGCTCCCCGTCCCCGTAGGACGCCGCCACGTTCTGCGCCGCCAGCCGGCCCTGACGCACGGCGTGCTGGCCGGTCATCGCGGTCAGCTCGCCGGGGCGGGTCAGGTCCGGGACGGCGGCGGCGTCGCCGCAGGCCAGGACCTCGGGGTGGCCGGGCACGGCGAGGTACTCGTCGACGACGAGCCGGCCCTTCGCGGTGTCCAGACCGAGGTCCGCGACCAACGGGTCGGGCCGGACGCCGACACACCAGATGAGCGACCGCGTCGGGACGAAGCCGCCGTCGGTGAGCCGGACCCCGTCCGGCCGCGCCTCCGCGACGGAGATCCCG
>DASQJO010000318.1:0-1783 GCA_035630955.1 Kineosporiaceae bacterium | reverse complement strand
AGGCGCGCGGCGACCGGCGCCGGGTCGCCGCGGAGCAGTGACGTGGTGAGCGCGGCGACGAGCGCGTCGCCCGCCCCGGTGGTGTCGACGACCTGCGCCGGCGTCAGCGGGAGGAGCTCGTCGCCGACGCCGCCGTCGTCGGTCCGCCACACGACCAGGTTCCCCGCGTCCTCCGCGGCGAGCACGAGCACGCGCGGTCCGTCGGCGACCAGCTCGCGGCCGCCGGCACGGAGGGCGTCGACGTCCCCGGGCCGGGCACCGACGAGGTCGGCCGACTCGTGATTGTCGGCGCGGAGCACGTCCGAGAGGGCCAGGAGCTCGTCCCGGGCGGCCGCGTCCGGCAGCCCGTCGAGCACGACGAGGGCGCCGCCGTCCCGGCCGAGCCGTGCGGCGACGAGCGTGACCGGCGGCGGTTGCTGGAGCTGGACGACGACGGCGTCGGCGGCGCGCAGCACGTCCGCGGCCGCCTCGACGTCGGGCACCGTCAGCTGGACCTCGGGCGGGAGGTCCTCGAAGTGCCGCCAGACGCCGGCTGCGTCGAGCGTCTCGACGACGAGACCGGTCGCGACGCCCGGCCGGCGGTAGACGTGGGTGAGGTCCAGTCCGTCGCGGTGCGCCTGGTCGAGCATCACGTCGGCGGTCCGGTCGTCGCCGGCGATGGCCACCAGGGCGACGTCCAGGCCGAGCTGCGCGAGGCCCACGGCCTGGTTCGCGCCCTTGCCGCCGAGCAGCTCGCGACGCGACCTGACGTCGACGGACGTCCCCGGTTCGGGCATCCGGTCGACGAGGAGGACGACGTCGCGCGCGAGCTGCCCGACGACGACGGCCCGGTGCGGCCTGGACACGGTGGGCACCGCGGTGCTCCTTGGGTCGCCGGCCGTCAGCGGGGGACGAAGTCGAACTCGTCCGGGTGGGCCCCCGTGCGGCCCTGCTCTCCGCGGTTGAGGTGGCTGAGGTCGCTCATCGCGTCGGCGTCCAGCTCGAAGTCGAAGATCTCGAAGTTCTCCCGGATGCGATCCGGGGTCACCGACTTGGGGAACACGACGTCGCCGCGCTGGACGTGCCAGCGGAGCACCACCTGCGCCGGTGTGCGGTCGAGCCGCTGCGCGATGCGCTGCACGACCTCGTCGCCGAGCACCGCACCCTGCGCGATGGGCGACCACGCCTCGGTGACGATGCCGTTCTCGCGGTCGTAGGCCCGGACCTCCTCGTTGGTGAAGTACGGGTGGATCTCGACCTGGTTCACGGCGGGGACGACGCCGGTCTCGGCGACGACGCGCTGCAGGTGCGGAACCTGGAAGTTGGAGACGCCGATCGACCGGGCCCGGCCGTCCTTGACGAACTCGATCATCGTCCGCCAGGTCTCGACGTAGTCGGTGCCCTCGACCGTCGGCAGCGGCCAGTGGATCAGGAAGAGGTCCACGTACCCGAGGTCGAGCGCCTCCAGGGTGCCCTCGAAGGCGCGCCGCGCGTCGTCCGGGCGGTGCGCGGCGTTGCTCAGCTTGCTGGTGACGAAGACCTCGGACCGGTCGACGCCGCTCCCGCGGACCGCCTCGCCGACCTCCTTCTCGTTGCCGTACATCTGCGCGGTGTCGACGTGGCGGTAGCCGATCTCCAGGGCGCGGCTCACGGCCTCGGCGGTGTCGGCGGGCGGGATCTGGAAGACACCGAAGCCGAGCTGCGGGATGGTGCGGCCGTCGTTCAGGCGGATATCGGGCACTGCGGTCACCGGGGATCTCCGTTCGGGTCGTGAGGCATCCGTTCCCGTCGTCCGTGCCCCGCG
>DASQJO010000317.1:0-8170 GCA_035630955.1 Kineosporiaceae bacterium | reverse complement strand
CAGGCCAGCGCGCCGAGCAGCGCGATGTTGCGGCGGCGCCCGAACACCAGCCGCAGCTCCGAGCGGAGCAGCCGGAACGCCAGCGACGGCGCCCGCGGGGCGGCGGCAACCGGTCCGTCCGCGCGCGTCGCGGTCAGGTCACTGGTCGACATCGAAGCCCTCCCCCGTCAGCGACACGAACACGTCCTCGAGGTCCGGGCGCTCCACGACCAGTTCGCGGACGCCCACCCCGGCGAGCACGAGCTCGCGGTTGACGTCCTCCGGTCGCACGTCGCCGAGTGGCGCGACGAGGAGGCCGTCCCGGACGTCGGGATCCCCCAGCCCCGCCCGGGCGAGCACCTCCACGGCCCGCGACATCTCGTCCGGTCCCGCGACGACGACCCGCAGCCGCGCGGCGGCGACGTCGCGGAGCTCGCCCAGTGTGCCCTGCGTGACGAGCCGCCCCCGGCTCATGACGCCCACGTGCGTGCAGACCTGCTCGATCTCGGAGAGCAGGTGCGAGGAGAGGAACACGGTCGCGCCCTCGGCGGCGAGCTCGCGGACGAGCGTGCGCACCTCGCGGGTCCCCTGCGGGTCCAGGCCGTTCGTCGGCTCGTCGAGCACGAGCAGGTCCCGGGGACGCAGCAGCGCCCCGGCGAGACCGAGGCGCTGGCGCATGCCGAGCGAGTAGTTCCGGTACCGCTTCCGCGCGGCCGCGGCGAGACCCACCCGCTCCAGCGCCTCACCGATCCGCCGCTTCGACGTCCGCGGGTCGACGGTGCGGTCGCCGGCGTCGAGCCGGGCGAGGTTGGCCCAGCCGGACAGGTACGGGTGGAACGCCGGACCTTCCACGAGCGCGCCGACCCGGGGCAGCACGTCGAGCGCGCCGCCCGGCATCGACCGGCCGAGCACGTCGAACTCCCCCGCCGTCGGCCGGACGAGCCCGAGGAGCATCCGGATCGTCGTCGTCTTCCCCGACCCGTTCGGCCCGAGGAACCCGAACACGGAGCCGTGCGGCACGACGAGGTCGATGTGGTCGACGGCGACCTGACCCCCGTGGAACCGCTTCGTCAGCCCGCGCGTCGCGAGCGCCGCCGGTGCCCCGGCGTCCGGTGGGGACGCCGGGGCGACCGGCGTCGCCACGGATGTCGGCGCGCTCACGAGGTGCTGCTCGCCGCGCTCGCCGCCGCCTGTTCGACGACCGACGGGTCCACCGCCCCGACGTAGGCGGTGTCGCCCACGATCAGCACGGAGAGCAGCGGCGTCGTCAGCAGCCGTCCGCTGCCGTACGCCCCGGAGACGGCCTTCGTGGCACCGAGGATCGCGCCCGCGGTGGCGTCCTTGCCCAGCGCCGCGACGTCCACGCCGTGCACGATGGCCACCGACGTCCAGCCCTTGCCCACGACCGTGGGTGCGTTCTCGTCACCCGGCACGGCGACGTGGTCGGGCGTCTTCCCGCCGGCCGAAGGCTTCGCGGACGGACCCGCCGGGAGCGTTCCCTGCGTCACCGTCGCGCCCTCGGGCGGAGTGAAGCTGAACACGGAGGCGTCCGGCTGGTCGAACTGCACGGAGGTGAACCCGGTCTCGAACGCCGGCTCCGTGCCGCCCCGGGCGAACACCTGGACACGGAGCGGGACGCTGGTGTCGGCGTCGATCGCGAGGCGGACCGACCCCACCAGCGAGCGGCTGTCGCGGGGGGTCAGCCGCAGCTCGTACACGTCCTGCCCGGCGACGTGCCCGGTGCCGTCGACCTCGACAGCCGTGCTCGGGTCGATCGCCGCGAGCGCCTTCTGCGCCGCGGTGCTCGGGTCGACGGTGGGCGTCGGCGTGGCCGTGGCATCGTCGGCGTGCTCCGGCAGCCGGTAGTGCGTGGCCTCGTTGCCCTGGCTCGACCACAGCCACACGTCGCGGCCGTTGCGGACGACGTCCGTCTCGGCGAGGTCGCCGACGAGGCTGATCCGGGCCTTCTTGTCGGTGCCGTACCAGACCCGGGCGGTGTGAGAGCCGGTCACGAGCGACTGCAGCGACGTCCCGGCGGCCCGTCCCGGCAGGTCGGGCAGGCCGAGCCGCGCCGTCTCGACCACCGTGCCGCTGAGCGCGTGCTCGGGGGCCGACGCCACGTCGGCGAGCAGCTGGGCGGCGGTCTTCGGCGGGAGCTGGGCGGCGGCGTCGGCGCCGGCGGAGCTGAGCACGACCCCGCCCGCGACGGCGGCGACGGCCACGGCCGGCACGGCCCACCGCAGGGCGGGCGACCGGAGGAAGCTGGCGTTGGACATGTGTCGAGTCTGCGCCCGTGCCGCTGAGGGCTCCCTGAGAGGTGCGCGCCGCGCTGAGACCGGGCTGAGAGGCTGGTGACATGCGGGTACTGGTCGTCGACGACGAGGTGCGGTTCGCCCAGTCGCTGCAGCGGGGTCTGCGCGCCGAGGGGTTCGACGTCGACCTCGCGCACGACGGCGAGACGGGACTGCGGCTGGCCCGGGACGGCGGCTACGACGCCGTCGTCCTCGACATCATGCTCCCGCGTCTGTCCGGGTACCGGGTCACCGAGCGGCTGCGCGCAGACGGGAACGACGTCCCTGTCCTCATGCTGTCGGCCAAGGACGGCGAGTACGACCAGGCCGACGGCCTCGACCTCGGCGCCGACGACTACCTGACCAAGCCGTTCGCCTGGGTCGTCTTCGTGGCCCGGCTGAAGGCGCTGCTCCGGCGGGCCACCGGCCGCGGCGGTCCGGCGGTCTCCGCCGAGCCGGTCGCCGCCGGGGACCTCGTGCTCGACCCGTCCACGCACACCGTGAACCGCGGCGGCACGCCGATCGCGCTCACGGCCCGCGAGTTCGACCTGCTCGAGCACCTGCTGCGCGCGGGCGGCCGCACGGTCCCCAAGACCGAGCTGCTCTCCGCCGTCTGGGGCGGCCTCGCGCACGACGACCCCAACGTCGTCGAGGTCTACGTCGGCTACCTGCGCCGCAAGATCGACCAGCCGTTCGGCCGGCACTCGCTGCTCACCGTGCGTGGCGTCGGTTACCGGCTCGTCCCTGACGAGCAGCCCGACGAGCAGCCCGACGAGGATCCGGGTGGCGCCCGTGCCGGCTGACGCGGGTTCCGGGCGGTCCTACCGCGCGCTCTCCGTCCGCGCCCGCCTCACGATGGCCACCACGGGCGTCGTCGCGATCGCGCTGGCGCTCGGGGCGATCCTCCTCGTCCTCGTCCTGCACGCCTGGCTGCTGCGTCAGCGGGACGATGCGGCCCGCGCCCAGGCCCTCGGCGTCGCCGCGTTGGTGACGTCCGGCCGCGTCCCCGACGTCCTGCCGAGCGGCGGGACGACGGTGCTCCAGGTGGTCGACGCGCAGGGCAGGGTCACCGCGACGTCGCCCGGCGGAGACCGGCTCGTGCCGCTGCTCGACGCCGCGGATCTGCGCCGCGCCCGCGCCGGTGAGGCCGTCGAGCTCCCCGGACGCCGGCTCGGCGTCGACGAGCCGCTGCGGGTCGTCGGTGTCCCCGCGGGGAGCGCCGCCGACCCGCAGACCGTGCTCGTCGCCGCGCCCGTCGGCGACCTCGAGAACGGGCTCGGCGTCGTCGGGCGCATCGCCGCGGTCGCCGTCGTGCTGCTCGTCGCGGGCGTCGCCGTCCTCTCGCGGTGGCTCGTCGGCTCGGCGCTGCGGCCGGTCGAGGAGCTGACGCGCGGCGCCGAGAGCCTGCCCGGGGCACCGGACGCCCGGGCCCTGCTCCCGGTGCCGGCCGCCGACGACGAGGTCCGCCGGCTCGCCGTCACGCTCAACGCCATGATCGAGCGGATCCGGGCGTCCTCCCGGCGACAGCGCGCCTTCGTCGGGGACGCCGCGCACGAGCTGCGCAGCCCGCTGGCGTCGATCCGGACGGCGGTCGAGGTCGCGCGTCTGCACCCGAACGACGGGGACTGGGCGCAGGTCGCGGACGGCGTCCTCGACGACACCGCCCGGATGGGCCGGCTCGTCGACGACCTGCTCCTGCTCGCCCGGCTCGACGAGGGCGCGTTGCGCGGCGGCTTCACCCCGGCGGCGGACGCCGCCGCCGTGGCCGACGACGTCGTCGATCGGCTCGGCCGCCAGCTGCCCGGCGGCGTCGCGCTCGTGCGCACCGGCGCCACGACGGCGCGCACGGCGGCGTCCCGCGACGTCGTCGACCGGATCGCCGTGAACCTCGTCGAGAACGCGCTGCGCTACGCACGCTCACGGGTCGAGGTGTGCGTGGAGGCGCTCGGGTCCGCCGTCGTCCTCGCCGTGGCCGACGACGGTCCCGGCGTGCCCGACGCCGACCGCGAGCGCGTGTTCGAGCGCTTCACCCGGCTCGACGACGACCGCAGCCGCGCCTCGGGCGGCAGCGGGCTGGGGCTCGCCATCGTCCGGGAGCTCGCGACCGCCGCGGGCGGGAACGTCGCGCTCGAGGACGCGGGCCCGGGCCTGCGGGCGGTGGTCACCCTGCCGGGTGCCTGACCGCCCGCGCCGACGGGCCTGGGTCAGCTGGACGGCTGCGGGACCTCGCAGTTCACCTTCGGGTTCACGCCCAGGTAGTTCAGCGGGCCGGCCACCACCGTCACGGCGACCGTGCCGAAGTGCGCGCAGCTGGTCGAGCTGCTGCCCAGATAGCCGCGCTGGATGACGGCCACCACGCCGATCACCAGCCACACCAGGACCACCGCCGTGATGATGCGCACCGGAGCCTCCCGCCGTTCGATCGTCTCTGACGGCGATCAAGGTAAGGCCGACCGGATCATCCAGCGCGTCGAGACGATCCCGCCCGGCGCTCGCGCGTGGCGGTTCGCCTGGCGATGCACCGGAGGTGCCGCAGGATCGGCGCCATGAGCACGGTCGAGGTGCACGACGAGGAGCTCGCCCTCCGCCTGACCCGGTTCGAGCGGCTGCTCGCCCTGCACGGCGACGTCGTCGTCCCGTGGCCGGCGGTCACCGGCGTCGAGGTGGTGCCCGACGCCTACACCGCCGTCGTGGGCCTGCGCGCTCCTGGGCTCGGGCTGCCGGGGCTCCGGTTGCTCGGCACGTGGCGGACGTCGCGGGGCGCGGAGTTCGTCGACGTCACGGGGCACCTGCCCGGCGTCCGGATCGGGCTGCGGGACCAGCCGTTCGTGTCGCTGCTGATCGGCACCGCCGACGCCGACGCCCTCGCCGCCCTCGTCGCCAAGCACGTCTAGCCAGCACGTCTAGCAAGCACGTCTAGCCGGCACGTCTAGGGAGCGGGCGGCAGCTCCACGACGTGCACGGCGAGCAGCGCGGTGTCGTCCTCGGCCGGCGCCGTCCGGAACTCCTCGACGGCGGCGAGCACGGCCTCGACGGTCGCCTCGGCGCCCGCTCCGGCCGCCCCGGCCGCGGCCGCCGCCACCCGCTCCTCGCCGAACAGCTCGTCGCCGCGCCGGGCCTCGGTGATCCCGTCGGTGTAGAGCAGGAGGGTGTCGCCCGGCAGCAGCTCGTGCCGGGTCTCCTCGAGCACCACGCCGGGGAAGGCCCCGAGCAGTGCCCCCTCACTGCGGATGTACTCGAAGCCGCCCCCGGCGCGGACGACGAGCGGATGGGTGTGCCCGGCCCGGGCGAGGCGGACGTCGAGCGACGTCGGCGTCCGGCGCATCCGTCCCGCCACCGCCGTGACGAACCGCTCCCCGGCGTCCTGCCCGTGCAGCACCTCCCCGAGGCGGGCGAGCGCCTCGCCCGGAGAGAACTCGTGCGCGAAGGCGCGCAGCGTGTGCCGCGCGAGCCCGGTGACGGCTGCCGCGTCCACGCCGCGGCCGGAGACGTCGCCGACGACGACGAAGTGCTCCTCCTCCGACAGCGCGACGAGGTCGTAGAAGTCGCCGCCGACGTCGACGGCCTCCTCCGCGGTCGTGTACCGGACGGCGACCTCGACGCCCGGCACCGGCGGCAGCCGCTCCGGCAACAGGCTCTCCTGCAGCCGCGCCGCCACCCGGGTGCGCTGCCCGTACAGGCGGGCGTTGTCGAGGGCGATGCCGGCGCGCCGCGCGAGGTCGGCGAACAGCTCGAGGTCCCCGCCGAGGGTGCCAGGCCCGCCGGAGGTGTCCACCAGGGACAGGACCCCGATGACGCGGCCGCGGACCACCATCGGCACGAGCAGGCCCGGGCTCGGGCCCATCTGCCGGGCGAGGACCGAGACGGGACCCGGCGTCCCCGGCAGGAGCAGGTAGGGCCGCACGTCGTCGGTGTACAGCTGCTTCCCGGTCCGGAACACCCGGGTCGCCGGCAGGTCCACCTCCACCGGCAGCGGCGTCGCGCCGGCGGCGTCCGCCACCTGTGACCACGCGGGGTCGGCGTGCACCGAGATCCGCGGGACGAGCCGGCCGCGGCCGTCCGGCAGCAGGACCACGAGCCAGTCCGACCACTCCGGGATGATCAGGCGCGCGAGCTCGGCGAGCACCTCGTGCTCGTCGAGGGACCGGCTCAGCAGGTCGCTCGCCCGGGCCAGCAGGTCCAGACGCTCGCGGCCGCGCTCGGCCTCGGCGCGGGCTGCACGCTCCGCCTCGTGCAGCCGGGCCCGGTCCAGCGCGGTGGCGCACTGCAGCGCGAGCGACGCGAACAGCTCCAGCTCGGCGGCGTCGGTCTGCCGCGGCTCGCGCCAGGCGAAGGACGCCATGCCCAGGACCTCGTCGTGCGCCACGAGCAGCAGGTTCACCCAGGCCTCCAGGCCCGGGGCCATCGCGCTCATCTCGGGGTAGCGCGCGTCGCGCTCGGCCGCCGACACCACGTACACCGGACGCCGCACGCGCAGCACCTCCTGCAGCAGCGGCAGGTCCGCCACGCGGAAGGTCGCACCCGGGCGGACCTCGCTGCCGTCGACGCCGGCGGTGGCCACGACCCGGATGGCCTGCTTGTCGTCCGACATGAGGGCCAGGGTGGCGGCGCTCGCGTGCAGGGCGTCCGCGGCGACAGCGACCATGGTGGCCGCAACGTCGTCCATCGTCATGGCCTCGGCGAGCGCGGCGGTCAGCCGCTGCAGCAGGGCCTGCCGGGCGGCCGCGTGCTGGGCCCGGCGCGCCGCCTCCCGCTCCGCGGCCAGCAGCCGGGCCCGCTCCTGCTCGGCCTCCACCCGCTCGGTCAGGTCGGTGACGATGACGCCGATGCCCTCGGGCTCCTCCGCCGGCTCGCCGCCGGGGCCGAGCGGGAAGACCGGGTAGTAGCTGAGCTGCCAGTGCCGCCGCCGGTCCGAGTCGGGCGGCCGGGGCACGGTCTCGATCTGCAGGCCGATGATCGGGCGGCCGGTCTCGAGCACCCGGTGCAGGTCCGGCAGCAGCTGCGGTGCGAGCTCGGGGATCACCTCCGGCAGCGGCCGGCCGAGGTGCTCCTGCACGGGCAGCCCGTTCGCCGCGGCGAGGTTCTCGTTGATCCGGACGTAGCGCAGCTCCCGGTCGAGGAACGCGATGCCGATCGGCGCCCGCAGGATGAGCAGCTCGAGCAGGGCGAGCATCTGGTCGCGGCGCCGCTCGGCCTCGACCCGGTCCGTGACCTCCCAGACGAGCACCGCGACGGCCACCGGCGTCCCGCTCTCGTCCCGCACCGGGTAGGCGCTCTCGACCCAGTGCCGCTCGACCGTGCTGCCGGCGGGCAGGACCGCCGTGAAGCTCAGCTCGGGCATCGGGCGCCCGGTGCGCAGCACGTCCAGGAAGGCGTCCGCCGCCCGCTCGGCGAGGGTCGGAACCACGTCGGCGATGCGCCGGCCGGGATGCTCCTCCAGCGGCAGCCCGTTCATCTCCGCCAGGCGGGCGTTGACGAGCACGTAGCGCAGGTCGGCGTCCAGCAGCGCGAACCCGACGGTGGGCTGCGCGAGCAGCGCCTGGAAGACCTGCTCGGCCGCGTCCGCGGGTGGGGTTCCGGCGACGGCCACGAGCTCGAGGCCGAGGTCCGGCCGAGCGGGGTGGTGCGTCTGCTCCACGACCACCTGCCTCTCGGGCCGCCTGTGCACCGGCAACATAGCAAGCCGTCGCGGCCGGTGGCTCGGCGCGACGAAGGCGTACGCCTGCCGGGTCAGCGTGCCCGAGGGCTCGTCCGGCGGGTGGCTCAGCGGGCGGGACCGGCGGCGATCCGGGACATCAGGCAGGCGGCGACCTCGACGGCGAGATCCCGGTCGTAGCTCAGGACCGCGTCGAAGCGGCGACGCTCCTGTGTCACCCCCGCACGGTCGGCGGCCGGAGCGC
>DASQJO010000316.1:0-10482 GCA_035630955.1 Kineosporiaceae bacterium | reverse complement strand
TCCAGGGCCTGCTGCTCGCGTTGCCGGAGGTCCTCGAAGAGCTTGGCACCGCGCATGAGCGGAGCGTAGCTACGGCGAAGCGACCAGTAGTACACGCCGACGGCTGCCGAGATGACGTCCCAGAACGCCATGACGGGGTCGTAGGACGCGCGCATCGCCAGGCCGCGGTCGGCCTCCACGCCCAGCCACGGCATCGCCATGTGCACCGTGTGGTTCCCGTGGTGGACGGCGCAGGTGAGGAAGATCGCCGCCGTCGCCGCAGCGAGCGGGTTGCTGCGGACCTGGCTGCTGCGGATCAGCGGGATGGCGATGACGGTCGCGATCGACAGGTACGCCATCGCGATGACCGCGTTCCCCACCAGACCGATTCCCCACCACATGGCCCCTCCTCCGGCGCGTCAGTCTGCTCCGGCGCACGGCGGGGCCGCCACCGTGCCGCGACGATCTCCGGTGGGCGACCCGTCGGCGGCTCGGCCGAACGTCCGAGGGGGCCGTCACGGTCGGTCGTCGTCGACCCGGCGCTCCCCGAGGCGGCCCGAGCGGGCGGCCTCGCGCAGCTCGGCGACCCTGCGATCGTGCTCGGCGGCTCCCCGGTTCCGGCGGGTCCGTCCGCCCCGGAGCAGGGCGACGACCAGCACGAGGCCGCCCCCGACGAGCCCGTAGTGCAGGCCGTGCGCGGCCAGCGCCGGGCTCACGGCCGACCCGTCCTGCGCGCGGTCCCCAGGACGTGCAACGCCGCAGGAGCCGCCCAGGACGGGCGGAAGCGGAAACGATCCTCCCGCTCGACCGTGAGGCCGGAGGCCGTGATGGCCTGCGACGTGCGGCGGTTCGGGTGGCAGCCGCCGGCGAGCAGCGGCCACACCGGGCTCACGGCGTCCTCGAGCATGCCGGGGACGCCGGGCGAGCGGACGTGCTCGTAGTACCGCAGCTCGCCGCCGGGCCGCAGCACCCGGACGATCTCCGCCAGCGCCGACGCCTGGTCGGGCACGGAGCAGAGCACGAGCGAGGCGACGACGGCGTCGGCCGACCCGTCCGCGACCGGCAGGTGGTCGGCGTCCCCGGCGACGACCCGGACGGGCACCGGAGCCGAGCGCGCCGCGCCCTCGGAGAGCGCACGCAACGTGTCCTCCGGCTCCACCGCGAGGACCTCGGTGACCTCCCCCGGGTAGTGCGCGAACATCAGGCCGTTGCCCGCCCCGACCTCGACGACGCGCCCACGCAGCCCGGTGACGAGGCGTCGGCGATGGTCGGCCGCACCGCGCCGGTCGGCCTCGACGCTGACCCTCGCGTACGCCCGCGCGAACCTCGGATGCTGGAGCCCCCCTCCTGCCACCCGCCTAGGCTGGCAGACATGCCGGTGCGGGAGCTACGCGCGGACTGCTCGCGGTGCACCGGCCTCTGCTGCGTCGCCCCCGCCTTCGCCCGCTCGGCCGACTTCGCCCTCGACAAGCCCGCCGGCCGCGCGTGCCCGAACCTGCGCGGCGACTTCCGCTGCGGCATCCACGATCGGCTGCCCGAGCGCGGGTTCCGAGGGTGCACCGTCTACGACTGCTTCGGTGCCGGTCAGCGCCTCACCCAGGAGACCTTCCCGGGCACGGACTGGCGCCGGACACCGGAGATCCTCGGCGTCTACGAGACGGTGCGAGCGTTGCACGAGCTCCTCTGGTACGTCGCCGCGGCACTCGAGCTGGCGGCCGCCGCGCCGGTGCACGACGAGTTGCGGGCTGCCTTCGCCGCGACCGACGCGCTGGCGGGCGGTGACCCCGCGGAGCTGGCGCGCGTCGACGTCGACGCGCAGCGGGACCGGGTGAACCCGCTGCTCCAGCGGGCCAGCGAGCTCGCCCGCGCGACGGTGGCGGACGGTCGGGGAGGACGCCGCGAGCTGCGGGGCGCGATGCTCGTCGGCGCCGACCTGCGTGGACAGGACCTGAGGGGCGCGAACCTGCGGGGCGCCGTCCTCGTCGGCGCGGACCTGCGCGGCGCCGACCTGAGGCTCGCCGACCTCACCGGCGCGGACCTGCGCGGTGCCCTCCTCGACGGGCCGGGCCTGCGCGACGCACTGTTCGTCACGCAGGCCCAGCTCGCCTCGCTGGGCCCGAGGGCCGGCTCGGGCCCTGCCGGCCCTGACCCAGCGAGTACCCGGGGACGCCACCCATGACCACCGGCCTTCGTCCGGCTACTCGTACGACCATGGTTACAGGTCATCTGTTACGCGCAAACTGTGACGTGTGTTGTGGGTCGGACGAGCGCGGCGCAATGCCTACCCTGAACGTCGTGGCCGACTGGACCTTCCTCACCAACCACGCGCACGTGCTGCTGTGCATCGCGCGTGACCCGGAGATCCGGGTCCGGGACCTGGCGGTCCGGGTCGGCATCACGGAACGCGCGGCGCAGCGGATCGTCGCGGACCTCGTGGAGGCGGGCTACCTCGAGCGGTCCCGGGACGGCCGGCGCAACCGCTACCGGGTCCGGGACGAACTGCCGCTCCGGCACCCCGTCGAGCAGCCGCACCGGGTCGGCGAGGTGCTGGCGGTGCTGGCAGAGATCGAGGCGCCGCCGGCCGAGGGCGACCCATCCGACCCGCCCGCCGATTCGCCTCCCGACTCGCCCCTCGACTCGTCGACGTGAGCTCCACCGTGGCCGTGTAGCAGCAGGTCGGGTCGGGTACACCGCGACCATGACCTCCATCGTTGCCACCGCCCTGCGCGGCGCCGCGGCGGGCGCGGCGGGCACGACCGCCCTCAACGCCGTGACCTATCTGGACATGGCCTGGCGCGGGCGCCCCGCCTCGTCCACGCCGGAGGACACGGTCGAGAAGCTCGCGCACGCGGCCGGCGTCGAGGTGCCCGGCGACGACGAGACCCGCAAGAACCGACTGGCCGGGCTCGGGCCGCTCACGGGCATCGCGACGGGGGTCGGGATCGGTGCCCTCGCGGGGCTGCTCGCGCCCAAGCTGCGGCTGCCGGTGCTCGCCGGGGTCGTCGGCACCGCCGCGATGGCCGGGTCCAACGTCCCGATGACCGCCCTCGGCGTGACCGACCCCCGTTCGTGGGGCGCGGCCGGCTGGATCTCGGACGTCGTCCCGCACCTGGCCTACGGGCTGGTGACCGCGGCCGTCGCCAAGCGCCTGGTGAGCTAGCCGTACAGCTTCGTCGCGTACTGCTCGCCGTAGTACCGCTCGATCTCCTCGAGCGGCTCGTCGGCGCGCTCCTGCAGCTTGGCGATGTGCGCGCGGGAGGGGACGGCGTCCGGCGCCCAGGTGCCGGGCTCCCACAGCCGCGACCGCAGGAACGCCTTGGCGCAGTGGTAGAAGACCTGCTCCACGTGCACGACCAGCGCGAGCACCGGCCGGTGGCCCCGGACCTCCATCCGGTCGAAGAACGGGGCGTCCGTCACGAGCGAGGCGCGGCCGTTGACGCGCAGCGTGTCCCCGCGGCCCGGCAGCAGGAACAGCAGTCCGACGTGCGGGTTCGCGAGCACGTTCTCGAACCCGTCCGCGCGCCGGTTGCCGGGGCGCTCGGGGAGGGCGACGGTGACGTCGTCCAGCACGAGCGCGAACCCCGGTGGATCACCCTTCGGCGACACGTCGCAGCTGCCGTCCGCCGCGCTGGTCGCGACCAGGCAGAACGGCGACGCGGCGATCCACGCGCGGTCGACGTCCTCCAGGCGCGGACGGTCCTTGTGCGCGACGCGCGGCAGCGGCTCGCCGACGTGCGCGCGCAGCTGCTCGCGGGTCCGGACGACGGTGGCGCCGGCGAGCGCACCGGAAGGGAGGGGATCCATGCCCCCACCCTGCCGCACCGGCTACGCCCGGCGGCCGAAGCGGAGCTTCCACGGCATCGCCGCGGACTCCAGCTGCACGCGCAGGCTCATCTTCGACGCGCCGGCCACGCGCTCCTCGAAGCGGATCGGGACCTCGCGCACCGTCAGCCCGCGCCGCACCGCCCGGTACAGCAGCTCGACCTGGAAGGAGTAGCCGTCGCTGCGCACGGACGGCAGGTCGATGGCCCGCAGGGCGGGCGCCCGCCAGGCCTTGAAGCCGGCGGTCGCGTCCTTGACGTGCAGCCGCAGGATCGCGTTGACGTAAAGGTTCGCCCACGCGGAGAGCGCCTTGCGGTGCCACGGCCAGTCGCTCGCGGTCGAGCCACCCGGAACGTAGCGGGAGCCGATGACGACGTCGGCGCCCGGGCTCCGCAGCGTCTGCAACATGATCGGCAGCACGGACACCGGGTGCGACAGGTCGGCGTCCATCTGGACGACGACCTCGGCGCCGTCGTCGAGCGCGCGCGTCATCCCGGCGACGTACGCCCGCCCGAGGCCCTCCTTGCCTGTCCGGTGCAGCACGGCGACGGCACCGGGCAGGTCGCGGGCGAGCTTGTCGGCGACCTCGCCCGTGCCGTCCGGGGAGTTGTCGTCGACGACGAGGACCTCGACGTCGGCGAGCGCGCCGGCGTCGACGAGGTTCCTGACGTGCTCCACCAGCACCGGCAGGTTCTCGCGCTCGTTGTACGTGGGCACGACGACGACGGTCCTGCCTGACGTCTCGGCCACGTCGCCACCCCTGCTCTGCCGGCTGCTGGACGGCGCCGCACATTACCCGCCGTCGCTGGACGCGCCGCGCGGGCCTCCGCCATGCCGACGGGTGGGCCAGGATGACCGGGTGCGACTGCGCGAGGTGGAGCCGGCGGACATCCCGGTGTTCTACGAGCACCAGGCGGACCCGGAGTCGGTCCGCATGGTCGCGTTCCGGTCGCGCGACCGGGAGGCGCACGCCGCGCACCTCGCGCGGATCACTGCGGACCCCGAAGTCGTGATCCGGACGATCGTCGAGGACGGCGCCGTCGCAGGTCAGGTGCTGAGCTTCCCGCGGGACGGCATCCGCGAGGTCGGCTACTGGCTGGGCCGGCAGTTCTGGGGGCGGGGCATCGCCGGTTCCGCGCTCGGGGAGTTCCTCACCATCGACAGGAGCCGGCCGCTGCACGGCGTCGTGGCGGAGCACAACACCGCGAGCCGGCGGGTGCTCGAACGCCACGGGTTCGTCCTCGTCGAGCGGCGCGACCCCGAACCGGACCTGCCGCCCGAGATCGCCGTCCCGCTGCTGGTCCTGCGACTGGACACGTGATGGAGGTCCTCGCCTGGGCGTTCAGCACCGGCTGGGCCAGCGGCATCAGCGGGTACGCCACCGTGCTCATCCTCGGGCTCGCGGGCCGCCTCTTCGGCGCGGACGGCGTGCCCCCGGGTCTGGAACGCACGGACGTGCTCGTCGCCGCGGCCGTGCTGTTCGTCGTCGAGCTCGTGGCGGACAAGATCCCGTACGTCGACTCGATCTGGGACGCCGTCCACACCGTCATCCGGCCGGTCATCGGCGCCACCGTCGCCGCCCTGATCGCCGGCCAGTCGGGGTCGCTCGGCCAGATCGCGGCGGCCGCCACCGGCGGTCTCACCGCATTGGCGAGCCATGGCGTCAAGGCCGGGATCCGGGCCGCCGTGAACGCCTCGCCGGAGCCCGCGAGCAACATCGCGGTGAGCGCCGGCGAGGACGTCGCCGTCGCCGGCGTCGTCAGCCTGTCCGTGCTGCACCCGGTGGCCGCCGCCGTGATCGCCGGCGTCCTGCTCGTGACCGGCGCCACCCTCGTCGTGCTGCTGCTGCGGCGGATCCGCAGGTTCCGCGATCGCCGGCGGCAGCGCCGGGAGGCGCGCGGCGCCCCGGCGTCCCCCTGACCTCACGCCGGCGCCAGCCGGTCCTCGCCGAGCCAGAGATCCAGGACGCCGGCGTCCGGACCGCTGCCCACGACCACGACGACGCGGCCCTCCCATTCCCCCTCGACGGCGCGCCAGCCGACGACGACCCCCGGCCACCGCCCCGGGGCTGCGGGCGGATCGGTGACCCAGCAGTGCCGGGGCGACAGGCGGCGCCGGTCGCCGTCCACGGGCCGCCCCGGATCCTCGCGGGCGCTGCGCTCGGCCCGTGCGCGGTCGGCGGCGCGGGCGTCGCGGAAGGCGTCGGCGCTGCGGCGCGCCTCGTGCCGTCCCCACCCTCCGCTGCCCATGCCTCCATGATGCAGCCCGTCGAACAGGTGTTCTAGAGGTCGATCGGCGGCCCGCGAGTCGTAACATCACCAGATGGCCCTGCTCGAACGCGAGTCCCAGCAGCGGACCATGGCGACCCATCTCGCCGAGGCCGCGGCCGGTTCCGGCCGCCTCGTGTTCGTCGCCGGAGCGGCCGGCGTCGGCAAGACCACCTTCATCCGCAAGGTGCTGGCGGACGCCGGGCAGTCCGTCCGCGGCGCGGTGGGCGCCTGCGACGGCTCCCTGACGCCGCCCCCGCTCGGGCCGCTGCTCGACGTGCTGCCGGTGCTGCCGGCCGACGTGTGGCCGGCCGGCACCGAGCGGTACGAGGTCTTCACGCGGCTGGTGGCCGCGCTCCGGACGCCGCCGACACCGGCCCCGTACGTGCTGGTCGTCGAGGACGCGCACTGGGCCGACGAGGCGACGCTCGACCTGCTCCGCCACCTGGCCCGCCGGATCCATGGCTGCCGCGCCCTCGTCGTCGTCACCTACCGCCCCGAGGAGCTCTCTCCCGAGCACGGCCTGCGGCTCGTCATCGGCGAGGCGGCGACGGCGTCCGGGGTCCGCCGGCTCGACATCGGCGCGCTCTCGCCCGCCGCCGTCCGCACCCTCGCCGAGCAGGCGGACGGCGGACCCGCCCCGGAGCTGGACGTGACCGAGCTGCACCGGCTCACCGGCGGGAACGCGTTCTTCGTCACCGAGGTCCTCGCCGCGGGCGGCGGCCGGCTGCCGACGAGCGTGCGGGACGCCGTGCTCGCGCGGGTGGCGCGACTGTCGCCCGCCGGGCGGCAGGTCGTCGAGATCGTCTCGCTCGCCGGCCCCCGGGTGGAGCTCGAGCTCCTGGAGACCCTGCTGGACGGCGACCTCGGCCCCGTCGACGAGCCGCTCGCCCGCGACGTGCTGCGGCTGGACGGCGGCGTCGTCCTGTTCCGGCACGAGCTGGCACGACTCGCCGTCGCCGAGCAGGTGCCGGTCTTCCGGCGGATCGCCGTCCACCGCCGCGTGTTGGCCGCGCTGAGCGAGCGGCCGGACCCCGACCCGGCGCGACTCTCGCACCACGCGGAGGAGGCCGGCGACGTCGAGGCCATGCTCCGCTGGGCGCTGCCGGCGGCCGAGCGCGCGGCGGAGCTCGGCGCGCACCGCGAGGCCGTGCAGCAGTACCAGCGCCTGCTGCGGCACCCGGACGCCTTCGACGAGTCGCGCCGCGCGGACCTGCTCGGCCGGGTGAGCTACGAGTACTACCTCACCGACCGCATCCCCGAGGCGCTGGCCGCGCGGGAGGAGGAGCTGCGACTGCGGGCCGCCCGCGGCGACGTGGCGGGCGTGGGCGCGACCCACCGCTGGCTGTCGCGGCTGAACTGGTTCAACGGGCAGAGCGCGGAGGCCGAGCGGCACGCCGCGCTCGCTGTCGACGCGCTCGCCGCGACGGGGTCGGCCGACCTCGCGCTGGCCTACAGCAACCGGGCCCAGCTCTTCATGCTGAGAGGCGACCTCGAGAACACCCGCCGGTGGGGCGCCCTGTCGATGGACGTCGTCAACCAGCTGCCGCCGGGGCCGGAGCGCACGAACGTCTCCGTCCACCTGCTCAACAACCTCGGCACGTGCGAGCTGCTCAGCGGGGACAGCGAGGCCGGCCGGCGGATGCTGACCAGCAGTCTGGAACAGGCGCTCGAGGCCGGCATGCACGAGCACGTGGCCCGGGCCTACTGCAACCTCGCCTCCGGTGCGGTGCTCCGGCGGGAGCACGCGGCGGCGCGGGGCTTCCTCGAGGACGGGATCGCGTACTGCTCGGAGCGGGATCTCGACGCCTGGGCGCTGTACCTGCAGGGCTGGCAGGCTCTGATGCTCCTCGACACCGGTGACGCCGTCGCGGCCCGGCGCCGCGCCGAGGGCGTGGTCCGCCGTCCCGGGACGGCGCCGATCAGCATGGTCCTGCCGCTGACGGTCATCGCCCGCTCCCGCGCGCGCACCGGGCAGGGCGGGTGGCAGGAGCCGCTGGACGAGGCGGCGAGGTACGCCCAGACGTCGCGGGAGCTGCAGCGCCTGGGTCCGGTCGCACTCACCCGCTGCGAGATCGGCTGGTTCGAGGGGGACGTGACGGCGGCCTCGCAGGAGGCGGCGCGGGTGCTGGCCGCGGCGCCGGTCGACGACTCGCCGTGGCTGCGCGGCATGCTCGCGACCTGGGTGCCCGCGGACGTCCCGGTCGACGGTCCGCCCGTCGCCCCCCCGTTCGCGCTGCAGCGCGAGGGTCGCTGGGCGGAGGCGGCCGCTCTGTGGGAGCAGCTCGGCTGCCCGTTCGAGAGCGCGATGGCGCTGGCCCGCAGCGGCCAGCCCGAGCACCTGGCCACGGCGCTGGGGCGCTTCGAGCAGCTCGGCGCGGCGGGGGCGGCCGCGCGCGTGCGCGCCCTGCTGCGCCGGCAGGGCCTGCCGGCTCCCCGCGGACCCCGCCCGTCGACGCGGGCGCACCCTGAGGGGCTGACCGGGCGGCAGGCGGAGGTCCTCGACCTGCTCGCCGAGGGCCTCACGGACGCGGAGATCGCGGAGCGGCTCGTGCTGTCCCGCCGGACCGTCGAGCACCACGTGGCGGCCATCCTCGCCAAGCTGCACGTGGGCTCGCGGCGCGAGGCCGCGGAGGCGGCCGGGCGGCGCTGACGGCCCGAAGGGGCTGCCGAGGTGGGTACCGCGGACGTCTGATCTGGGTGGTCGCTGCCCATCCGCGCCGCCGGCGGCGTCCGCATGCTGAAGAGGCATCGACGGAGCGGCGCCGTACGGACGGCGCCCGGATCACAAGGAGTGTCATGCCTCTCTTTCTCGACGTCCACAACGCCGGCGACGGCGTGACCATGGAGGACGTGGCCAAGGCGCACCAGGCCGACCTCGCCACCCAGGGCGAGTATGGCGTCGACTACCTGCGCTACTGGGTCGACGAGGCCCAGGGCAAGATCTTCTGCCTGGTCGACGCGCCGAGCGCGGAGGTCGCGGCCGAGGTGCACCGCAAGGCCCACGGTCTCGTCGCCGACGAGATCTTCCAGGTGCAGGAAGGCGCCTGACCGATCCGTGTCGGCGGCCCCCGCTAGCGTCCCTTCCGAGTCGTCGGACGGGTGGAACGGGACGGTGGCGCGGGGCCGCCGGGGGCGGAGGTCAGTCATGCCGGACGGGACGCCGGAGCAGCGGTTCGCCCTGCTGGTCGGAGAGTTCACCGGTCGCCCCGGAGTGACGCCGCCGGGCGGGGAGCGGCGCCGGTTCGGCGCGGACGCGCTGAAGGCCGGAGGGTCGATCTTCGCGATGCTCACCCGCGAGGAACTCGTGGTGAAGCTGCCTCGAGGCCGGGTCGCGGAGCTGCTCGCGAGCGGCGAGGGACGGCCCTTCGACGCGGGCAAGGGCACGCCGATGAAGGAGTGGGTGGTGGTCGCGGACGACGACCTCGACACCTGGCGCAGCCTGGCGGAGGAGGCGTTCGCGTTCGTGTCGGGCGCCCGCCCGTCCTGACTACGATCAGGCCTATGACGCAGGATCCGGACGGATCGGCCGTCGGCTTCGAGCGCGACGTCAAACCCCTGTTCCGGGAGCGCGACCGGCGCTCCATGCTCCGCTCGTTCGACCTGTGGTCGTACGACGACGTCAGGTCGAACGCCGACGCGATCCTCGACCGGGTCAGCGACGGCAGCATGCCGTGCGACGAGGAGTGGTCGCCCGAGCAGATCGGCGTCCTGCAGCGCTGGATCGACGCCGGCATGCCGGCCTGACCTCCGGTTCGACCCGCTTCACCGGAGCGCGGGCGCGGGCTCCTCGACCGGGCGGAACGACCGCAGCCGCGGATTCGTGGCGGCGATCGCGGCGACGCCGCCGAGGCAGACGAGCGCGCCGGACACGAGCGCGACGGTCGGCGACGTCAGCCCGGCGACGAGACCGCCGCGGAGGTTGCCGACGTCCGGCCCCGCTGCGCCCACGACGAGCTCGACGGAGCTGACCCGCCCTCGGTACGCGTCGTCGGTGGCGAGCTGGACGACCGAGGCGCGGGCGATGACGGACACGGTGTCCGCGACGCCGGCGACGGCCAGGCAGGCGAGCGTCGCCACGAGCGACCCGGCCAGCCCGAAGCCCGCGAGGCCGATCCCCCAGGCGCCGACCGCGCCGAGCATGACGAGCCCCGGACGTGCCGCCCGGGTGACGAGCCCGGAGCCCGCTCCCGCGACGATGCCGCCCACGGCGAGAGCCGAGAAGAAGAGTCCGAGCGTGCGCAGGTCGCCGCCGAACCGCTCCGCGGCGACGGCCGGGAACAGCGAGATCGGCATCGCGGGCACGGTGGCGACCAGGTCGGTGAGCAGGGCGTCCCGGAGCAGGGGGCGCCGCACGACGTAGCGAAGGCCCTCGCGGAGCAGCCCTGGCCGGCGGACAGCGTCCTCCGCGGGC
>DASQJO010000315.1:0-1600 GCA_035630955.1 Kineosporiaceae bacterium | reverse complement strand
CGACGGTCAGCATGCCGTCGCCGGGGCGGATCGCCGAGCCGCGCCGCCGCACGAGGCCGCGCAGCCGGGCCACGACCTCCTCGAGACTGAAGGGCTTGGTGACGTAGTCGTCGCCGCCGGCGGTGATGCCGGCGATCCGGTCCTCGACGGCGTCCTTGGCGGTGAGGAAGAGCACCGGGACGTCGGGCTCCGTGCCGCGCATCCGGCGGAGCACCTCCAGACCGTCGATGTCCGGGAGCATGACGTCGAGGAGGACGACATCCGGCGAGAACTCGCGGGCGGCGCGGACGCCGGCCGTGCCGGTCCCGGCGGTGCGGACCTCCCAGCCGTCGTAGCGCAGCGCCATGGACAGCAGGTCCAGCAGCATCGGCTCGTCGTCCACGACCAGCGCGCGCAGCGGGCTGCCGTCGGGACGGGTGAGGCGGTTGGCGGCCGCTCGTGTCGTCGCGGAGCTCGCCGGGGATGTGCTCGTCGTCATGCCCTTACTCTTCGCCCGCTGCCTGAAGCCCCCCAGTGCTCTCGCTGTACGTTGCCTGTGAGTCGGTCGGTGTCACGGCGGCGCGGGAGAAGCGTCCGGCGAGGGCGCCCAGGTACTCGATCATCTCCGGCGGCCGCAGCACGGTGAACTCGGCCTCGAGCATCACCAGACCGAGGGTGGGCCATGCGAGATCGTCGCCGGTCATGAGCACTCGGCAGCGGTCGCCGTCGAGCGGCTCCACGGTCGCCCAGGTGCCGATCGTGCGCCGGACGCCGTCCGCGGGGGCCTCGACGACGACCTCGATCGTGAACGTCACGGGCAGGTTGCGCAGGCCCTCGCGGACGAAGGTGGCGGCGTCGGGTGCGGGCAGCTCGCGCGGCCTGAACCGGACGCCGGTGGGGACGGGCCGCTCGAGCCGGTCGAGCCGGAAGCTGCGCCAGTCGTGACGGCCGAGGTCGTAGGCGACGAGGTACCAGCGACGGCCCAGCGGGACCAGTCGCAGCGGCTCGACCTCGCGCTCCGTGCGCTCACCACTGGCGGCGCCGTAGGCGAACCCCAGCCGGACGGCGTCGCGGCAGGCCTGCGCGACGGTGGTGAGCACGCCGGCGTCGAGATCGGGACCTCGGGCGCCGAACGGGGACGTGACCGTCACCGCCCGGAGGGCCTCGACGCGGCGGCGCAGCCGGGGCGGCATGACCTGCGCGACCTTCGCCAGCGCGCCCAAGGACGCCTCGGCGATTCCCGCGACCGGCGCCTGCGCGGCTGACTGCAGGCCGAGCGCGAGGGCCACCGCCTCGTCGTCGTCGAGCACCAGCGGCGGCAGCGAGGCGCCCGCCGCGAGCTGGTAGCCGCCGTCGACGCCACGCTGGGCCTCGACCGGGTACCCGAGCTCGCGCAGCCGGTCGACGTCCCGCCGCAGGGTCCGGAGCGACACCTCGAGCCGGTCCGCCAGCTCGGCGCCCGGCCAGTACCGGTGCGTCTGGAGCAGGGACAGCAGCCGCATCATCCGCAGGCTCGGACTGGGCATGACTCCAGTCTCCTCGAATTGAGGACAGGAACTGGCACCAGTGGTCCCTAGCGTGGTTCTCGAACCGGAACCGCGAGAGAGGACACGCCATGACC
>DASQJO010000314.1:0-4376 GCA_035630955.1 Kineosporiaceae bacterium | reverse complement strand
CCGGGTCGCCATGGCGAGCATCCGCGCCTCGGCCGTCCGAGCCCCCACCTGCTTGATCACCATCGCGTGCCTCCCTACGCGAAGCGAATCCTGATGCCCGCAGCCGACACCCGGAGCCCGAGCGCTCGCTGGGCGAAGTCTGGGAGTGCCATGGGAGTGTTCCGAGCAGCGTCATGGACGGCAGAGATCGTCAGAAGGCGTAGCGCACGACGCAGTCCGGCAGGGTCCGCCGGATCAGGTCGGTGAGGTCGGCGAGGTGCTCGGCCTTGCGTCCTGCGCGGTAGCGGACGTTGACGTCGCCGTTCTGCGACCGCTTCACCTCCTGCAGGTCGGGCCGCCAGAGCACGTCCTCGGCCTTCGGGTGCCAGCCGAGGTTGACCTCGTGCAGCCGCTCGTTGTGCGTGAGGAAGACGACCTCGGCAGCGAGCTGGGCGCGAGCCGCCGGACCGACGCCGACGGCGACCTGACCGAGGAGCTCCGCCCAGGCCTCGAGCCAGCCGTCCCGGACGACGACGGGGCTCAGGTTGAGGTGTACCTCGAAGCCCGCCTCGACGAAGTCGTCGATCGCCGCGATCCGCTCGGCGACGGGACTCGTGCGGACGTCGAGGAGCCTGGCGTCCGCCTCGGGCATGAGCGAGAACCGGATCCGTGTGCGGCCGCGCGGGTCGAGACCGAGGAGCTCCCGGTTGACGTACTTCGTCGCGAACGACGCCTTGGCCGTGGGCAGCCGGGCGAACAGCGCGACGAGGTCGGCGACGTTGGAGGACAGCAGAGCGTCGACGGAGCAGTCGCTGTTCTCGCCGATGTCGTAGACCCAGGCCTGCGGGTCGCACTGGTTCGGCGTCGGCTTCGGCCCCTGACGGCGGACGTGCCGCTCCAGGTAGCCGGCGATCTGCTCGATGTTCGCGAAGACGGTGATCGGGTTGGAGTACCCCTTGCGCCGCGGGACGTAGCAGTAGGCGCAGGCCATGGCGCAGCCGTTCGCGGTGGACGGCGCGATGAAGTCGGCGGACCTGCCGTTCGGCCTCGCGGTCAGTGACGTCTTGACGCCGAGGACGAGGGCCTCGGTCTTGATCCGCACCCAGCGGCGGACGTTGGCCTCGTCGCCGTGCAGCTCGGGGATGTTCCAGTGGCTCGTGACCTCGACGCGCTCGGCGTCCGGCCAGCGGGCCAGGATCTCCTGACCGCGGGGCAGCTCGGCCGCGGCCGGCTGGACGTAGATGCGGCGGACGTCGAGGAGCGGCCGGCGAGCGGAGCACCGAGGCCCGGGCGTGGCATGGGCGATGAGGTCGGCGACTGGCACACCGCCACCCCATCACCCGGCACCGACAGACCCGCCGTCCATGATCGGACTGGTTTGCATGATCGGACCGGTTTGCATGATCACGGGAAGCTAGGGGTGGGGGCGGGGCGCCGGGGGCCGCGTCACTCTCCGAGCTGCCGGTCGAACCGGTATCGGTTGGCGGCGAAGGACGCGGCCCCGGCGTCCCCGGGGTGCTCCCGGCCCGCACAGCAAGAGTCACACGTCGTACCGGCTTGATGACAGTCTGGAACTTATGGCTCGATCTTGGTACTCTCCGCACATTTTCGTGCACGAAAAGTTACACCCGGATGTCCTGCCGGGTCAGCTCCTCGACGGCGTCCCCGAACAGCTGGACGGCGCGGTCGACGTCGGCGTCCGTCGTCGCCGGCGACATGAGCGCCATGGAGTGGAACGGCGTCATGAGCACGCCGCGGTTGGCCAGATAGAGATGCAGGTACTCGTCGAGCTCGTCGTCCGAGGCCACGGCGGACGCCGACCCCGTCCGCGGGGCGGGCGAGGCGAACCGGAACTCCGACCGCGCCCCGAGCTGCGACACCGACCACGGCAGCCCGGCCTTGTCGATCACGGCGGCGAGGCCGTCCGTGTACCGGGTGGCCCTCGCGATCATCGCGGCGAAGGCCTCGTCGGTGAGCACGTGCTCGAGCGTCGCGCGCATCGCGGCCACCGAGAGCGCGTTGCCGGCCAGGGTCCCGCCGACGCCGCCGACATCCACGAGGTCGGCCTCGGGGTGCGAGGAGACGGCGGCCGCGACGTCCGCGCTGATCCCGTACGCGCCGCTCGCGATACCGCCGCCGATGCTCTTGCCGATCACGAACAGGTCGGGCTGCAACCCCCACGCCGCGGTCGCGCCGCCCGGACCGGCGGAGAACGTGTGCGTCTCGTCGATGATCAGCAGGGCCCCGTACCGGGTCGCGAGCTCGCGCAGTCCCTCGTGGAAGCCCGGCTCGGGGAGCACGATCCCGATGTTCGTCAGGGCGGGCTCGGTGAGGATCGCCGCGACGTCGCCGTGCGCCAGCTGCTCCTCGACGCCCGCGAGGTCGTTGAACTCCGCGACCCGGGTCGTCTCCGCGAGCGGCACCGGCGCCCCGACGTTGCCGGGCCGCGCGACCGCCTCGCCGTCCGGCCCGGGAACCGCGAAGGCCTCGTCGACCGAACCGTGGTAGCAGTACGCGAACACGAGCACCTTGGGCCTGCCGGTGGCGAGCCGGGCGAGCCGGAGCACCCACCGGTTGGCGTCCGTGGCCGTCAGCGTGAACGACCACAGCGGCAGGCCGAAGCGCCGCGTCAGCTCGGCGCCCACCCAGGCGGCGTCCGCGGTGGGGAGCATCGTCGTGAGGCCGCCGTCGTCCCGGATCCTGCGGATCACGGCGTCGACCGTCGGCTCGGGGCTGTGCCCGGCCATGGCGCCGGTGTCGCCCAGGGCGAGGTCGACGTACTCGTGCCCGTCGACGTCGACCACGCGGCTCCCGCGGGCGCGCTCCAGGTACAGCGGGAAGCCACCGCTCCACTTGTTCATCCACGTCATCGGGACGCGACCGAACAGGTGCCCGGCGTCCGCGAACAGGGCGCGGGATGCCGGGTGCGCCTCGGCGTAGGCGCGGCGCTCGCGCTCGACGAGCGCGGCGAGACGGGTGCGGTCGACGGCGGTGGAGACGCTCATGACCTGGGAGTATCACCCGGTGGCGGGGTGCGTGGCGTTCCCGGTCTCCCGTCGCCTCGCCCTGAGTCGGCCGCCAGGCCCCGGCACCAGCCGCTCCGGGTGACGCTGTAGCGGCGTCCGTCCTGCGGCGGAGGCGTCACCCCGTGCAGCCGTCGCTCCTCGCCGTCCCCGGCCCAGTGCAGGTAGTCCTCCTCCCACGGGTGCTGCAGCAGCCACATCCGTTCCTGCAGCTCGGTCTGGTTCGCGGCCGCCGTCCGCAGAGCCGTCACCAGCCGCGCCCACCGCCCGCTCACGACGACGTCCCGGTCGTCAGGGGCAGGTCGCGGGTCAGGGCCGCGCGGGTCTGGGCGCCGAGCTCGCGGACGAGCTCCGCAGCGGGCAGCGGCCGGGTCAGCGGATACGCCTGTCCCACCCACAGGTTGACCAGGTCGCCGCGACCGGCGGCCCGCGCGGCGGCACGCAGCGGCGCCGTCAGGTGGTGGACCTCGGGGTAGGCGGCCGGGGCCTCCGCGTCGTGCCTCTCCAGGAAGTCGTTCACGATGCCGCGGGCGGTCCGCCCCGTGAACGCGCGGGTGAGCGCCGTCGGCGCGCCTCCCCGCAGCGCCGCGCGGTGGACCGCGTACGTCCCGGCCTCGGGGCAGTCGAGGAAGGCGGTGCCGAGCGCCGCCGCCCTGGCCCCGGCGACGAGGACGGCGGCGATCCCGGCTCCCGTCGCGATGCCGCCCGTAGCGATCAGCGGGAGGTCGACGCGGGTACCGACCAGCTGCAGCAGCGGCAGCAGTCCGACGGCCTCCCGGGGGTCGTCGTCGACGCCGCCGCGGTGGCCGCCCGCCTCCGCGCCCTGGACGACGAGGGCGTCGGCGTCCACACGGACGGCGTCCAGGGCCCCGGCGACGGAGGTGACGGTGACCCAGACCTCGGCACCGGCCACCTGCAGACGCCGGACGAGGTCCGCGGCGGGCATGCCGAACGTGAAGGACACCACCGCCGGCGGGTCGTCCAGGAGCAGCGCGAGCTTGCCGTCGATGTCGTCGTCCTCCCAGTGCGCGTCGCCGAGCGGCGCGCCGACCTCGGCCGCGTCGGCGGCGACGCTTCGCGCGTAGCGGTCGAGCGGCCCGCGCACGCCGGGAGGTCCGGGGAGGAAGAGGTTGACACCGAAGGGGCGGTCCGTGAGGTGGCGCGTCGTCGCCAGCCGGTCGGCGAGCTGCGACGCCGTGAGGTACCCGGCCGCCAGGAAACCGAGTCCGCCTGCCTCGCTGACCGCGGCGGCGAGCTCGGGCGTGGACGGACCGCCGGCCATCGGGGCGAGGACGACGGGTTCGGTGCAGCCGTCGAGGACCACGGCACCTCCGCGAGGAGTTCGAGGACGACCTGACGTCATGGTCGTACCGC
>DASQJO010000313.1:0-1932 GCA_035630955.1 Kineosporiaceae bacterium | reverse complement strand
GATGCTCATGACGTAGCGGCGCTCGTCGTTGGCGGTGAGCCCGACGGTGCCGAGAACGACGTTGGCCTGCTCCGTCGGGCGCCGCACGACGAGCAGACCACCCTGGCCCAGCGCCTCCAGCGGAACCGGCGCCGCGCCCATCGGCGAGCTCGGGCCCGGCGGACTGCTCGTCGTCCGCCGCCCGACCGAGCAGGCCAACGTCATCCTCGGCACCGTCGGGCTCACCGCCAACGACGAGCGCCGGTACGTCATGAGCATGCTCAACGCCGTGCTCGGCGGCGGCATGAGCAGCCGGCTGTTCCAGGAGATCCGCGAGCGCCGGGGCCTGGCGTACTCGGTGTACTCGTTCGCGTCCGGCTACTCCGACTCCGGCTGGTTCGGGCTCTACGCCGGCTGCGCTCCGGGCAAGGTCGACGAGGTCGTCACGCTGCTGCGCGCCGGGCTCGAGGAGCTCGCGGAGCACGGCGTCGGCGACGACGAGCTCGCGCGGGCCAAGGGCCAGGTCGGCGGCGGCCTCGTGCTCGGCCTCGAGGACAGCGGCTCCCGGATGACCCGGCTCGGCCGTGCCGAGCTCGTGCACGGCACGTTCATGTCGATCGACGAGACGCTCGCCGCGGTCCGGGCCGTGAGCGCGGAGCAGGTCCGCGACCTCGCGGCCGAGCTGGTCGCGCGGCCCCGGTCGCTCGCGGTGGTCGGCCCGTTCGACGAGGACCGGACCTTCTCCGGGGCCGGGCTGTGACCGGGCGGTCATGATCAGGACTGCCGTCGTCGGCGCCCGCGGCCGGATGGGCCGGCAGGTCTGCGAGGCCCTCCGCGGCGCGGACGACCTCGAGCTGGGCCCGCAGATCGACCTCGGCGACGACGTCTCCGCCGTCGCGGACGCCGACGTCGCGGTGGTCTTCTCCGTGCCGGACGTCGCGCTCGACCACGTGCTCGCCTGCGTCCGGGCGGGCGTCCACGCGGTGGTGGGCACGACCGGCTGGACGCCCGAGAAGCTGGACGTCGTCCGCGCCGCCCTCGAGGAGAGGCCGGACGTCGGCGTGCTCGTCGCGCCCAACTTCGCGCTCGGTGCCGTGCTGCTCATGCGCTTCGCGGCGATGGCCGCGCCGCACTACGCGTCGGTCGAGGTGATCGAGCTGCACCACCCCGACAAGGTCGACGCGCCCAGCGGCACCGCCCAGCACACGGCGCGGCTCGTCGCGGCCGCCCGCCGCGACGCCGGGTCGGCACCGATCCCGGACGCCACGGCGACCGGTCTGGAGGGCGCGCGGGGCGCGGACGTCGACGGCGTCCGCGTGCACGCCGTGCGCCTGCGGGGGCTCGTGGCGCACGAGGAGGTCCTGCTCGGTGCCCCGGGGGAGCTGCTGACGCTGCGGCACGACAGCTTCGACCGCGCGTCGTTCATGCCGGGTGTACTGCTCGGCGTCCGCCGCATCCCCTCGCGCCCGGGCCTGACGGTGGGGCTCGAGCACCTGATCGAGCTGTAGGAGGTGGGCGCGCGCCGGTGGGCGGCGCTGGCGTTCGCCGTGCTCGTCCTCTACCTCGTCGCGATCGGCTGGCGGGGCGTCGTGCTGCTGCGGATCGGCGGCGTCGTCCCGGTGCTGCTCGGCCTGGCGCTGCTCGCGCTGCCGGTGGTCGGGCTGTGGGCCGTGGTCCGGGAGTGGCGGTTCGGGTCCGCGACGGAGGCGATGGCCCGCGAGCTGGACGCCGGGGGCCGGCTGCCGGTCGACGACCTGCCGCGCAGCCCCGGCGGACGCGTCGACCGCGCGGCCGCGGACGCCTGGTTCGAGCGCTTCCGCCGGGAGGTGGACGCCGAGCCCGAGTCGTGGGCCGCGTGGTTCCGGCTCTCGCTCGGCTACGACGCCGCCGGAGACCGCCGCCGCGCCCGCGCCGGCATGCGCCGCGCGGTGGAGCTCCACAGCGCCTCCTCCA
>DASQJO010000312.1:0-3866 GCA_035630955.1 Kineosporiaceae bacterium | reverse complement strand
GAGAGGTTGCAGGGCGTGATCTCGTTCCAGGAGCTGGCGATCCCGATCTGCGGCTTGCCCCAGTCGTCGTCGGTCATGCCGACGGCGCGGAGCATCCCGCGCGCCGCGGCGCGTTCGAGCCCGTCGGTGACGTCGCGACTGCGGGGCTTGATGTCGGGCCGCGGCGCGCTGTCGTTGGGCCCGGCGCTCTGGGACACGCTGCTGCCTCCTGCTGAGGGGATCGATGCTCAGCCGGAGTCTAGGGGCTGGCCCTGACGGCCCTAGGGTGCCGGGTCAGCGGCGCAGCCGGGTCAGCAGGCCCGCCGCGCCCGAGAGCGACCGCGCGGCGACCCGCAGGAGAGGGCCGCCCGGGAGGTTGGGAGCCACCTCCACGAGCGGCGCGAGCGCGAGCAGGCCCGCGGCGTCGTGAAGCCCCAGCCGGCGCCTGGCCAGCAGCGCGACCGGGTTCGCGCGACCGGCGGAGGCGTCCAGCAGTGGGCCGGCCTCACCGGTCACCGCCGGTCCCTCCACCCGCGCCCGGCCCGCCACCTGCTCGACCACCCATCCCCCGCCGCCCGCCTCGAACCGCCAGCCGCCCGTCGGGGTCAGCAGGGCCGCGCCGCCGGGGACGTCGTGGGCCGCGGCGAGGGCGCCGGTGACGTCCGCGAGCGCGGCGAGGCCGGCCTGGAGCAGGCTCTCGGGCGGCTGCGCGGCCCCGGCGTCGGCCAGGTCGAGGGCGTGGACGGCGAGCTCGTAGCACTCCGCGGCGATGGTCGTGAGCAGCGGCAGCACGCCGACAGGCGCCGCCGTCGGTGCGAGGTCGAGGTCCCCCGGCGCCGCCCGCAGGTATTCCTGGACCGCGTCCCGGTGGCGGTGCAGCGCGGCGAGGACGTCGGTGCGCGGCGCGTTCCGGTGGGCAGTGGTGACCCGTGCGTTGGCGGCGTCGACGTCGGGGGTCGGTCCGCCGCCGGCGCGCGCGGAGGCCAGCAGGCCGTCGAGGGCGTGGTAGTCGTCCCAGACCCCGAGGTGCACGCAGATCTCCTGGGCGCGCCAGCCTGGCAGCCTGGTCGGGCGGTCGAGGTCGGCGGACTGCGCCACGGTCAGGAACGCGTCCCAGGAGCTGACGACCAGCCCCTCGACGACATCACGCCCTGCACTCGCAAGGCCACGGTTGGTCACTGCACCCATGCTGCCACTCGACCACGGCTCCGGGGCCCGGACCACCGGACCCGTCGCGCCGCCTCCGCGACGTCGCCGTGCGTCGGTGGATCGTGGCAGGGTGGCCCGGCGATCAGTCGGGCAGGGAGGGTGGGCATGACGCGCTACGTGGCGGCCATCGACCAGGGGACGACGAGCACCCGGTGCATGGTGTTCGACCACGACGGCGGCGTCGTCTCCGTCGACCAGGTCGAGCACCGCCAGATCCTGCCCCGGCCGGGCTGGGTGGAGCACGACCCGATCGAGATCTGGGAGAACACCCGCCGCGTGGTCGCCGGCGCCCTCGCCCGCGCCGACGTCACCACGGGCGACCTCGCGGCCGTCGGCGTGACGAACCAGCGGGAGACGACGGTCGTCTGGGACCGCACCACGGGCAGGCCCGTGCACAACGCGATCGTCTGGCAGGACACCCGGACACAAGGCATCTGCGACCGGCTGGCGGGGCTGGGCGGCGGCACCGACCGTTACCGCGAGCGCACGGGCCTGCCGCTGGCCACCTACTTCGCCGGGCCGAAGGCGCGCTGGATCCTCGACCACGTCGACGGCGCGCAGGACGCGGCCGAGCGCGGCGAGCTGCTGCTCGGCACGGTCGACAGCTGGCTGCTGTGGAACGCCACCGGCGGCCCCGCCGGCGGCCTGCACATCACCGACGTCACGAACGCCTCGCGCACCCTGCTCATGGACCTCGACCGGCTCGAGTGGGACGAGGACATCGCGCAGGAGCTGGGCATCCCGACGTCGATGCTGCCCGAGATCCGCTCGTCGTCCGAGGTCTACGGCACGGCGCGGGCGCACGGCGTGCTCAGCGGCGTCCCCCTCGCCGGAGCGCTCGGCGACCAGCAGGCGGCCACCTTCGGGCAGGTGTGCTTCGACGTCGGCACCGGCAAGAACACCTACGGCACGGGCAACTTCCTGCTCCTCAACACGGGCGCCGAGCGGATGCGCAGCGAGCACGGGCTGCTCGAGACGATCTGCTACCGGATCGGGGACGCGGACCCGGTGTACGCGCTCGAGGGGTCGATCGCGGTGACGGGGTCGCTCGTGCAGTGGCTGCGGGACAACCTGGGCCTGGTCCGGTCGGCGGGCGAGGTGGAGGCGCTCGCGCGCGAGGTCGAGGACAACGGCGGCGCCTACTTCGTGCCGGCGTTCTCCGGGCTGTTCGCGCCGTACTGGCGATCGGACGCCCGCGGCGCCCTCGTCGGCCTCACGCGCTTCGTCAACCGCGGCCACGTCGCCCGCGCGGCACTGGAGGCGACGGCCTACCAGACCCGTGAGGTCGTCGACGCGATGCGCGCCGACTCCGGCGTCGAGCTGACGGAGCTGAAGGTCGACGGCGGCATGGTCGTCAACGAGCTCCTCATGCAGTTCCAGGCCGACCAGCTCGGCGTGCCCGTCGTCCGGCCCGAGGTGACCGAGACGACGGCCCTCGGCGCGGCCTACGCGGCCGGGCTGGCGGTGGGCTACTGGGACGGGCTCGACGACCTGCGGCGCAACTGGGCGGAGGGCGCGCGCTGGACGCCGTCCATGCCGGACGACGAGCGCGAGCGGCTGTACGCGCAGTGGAAGAAGGCCGTGACCCGGACCTTCGACTGGGCCGACTGACCCTGCTCAGGGGCGAGCGGCGCGGTGCGCCCGCCCCTGCTGGCGGGAGAGGTCCGCGACCAGCGGCGGGTCGTGCGGTCCGCGCGGCGACCCGGGCGACGTCGGTGCGTGCCCGTTCAGCCCGTTGAGCGCGGCGGCCACCCCGGCCTGCAGCCCGGGCACCTCCGCCAGCGGGCGTGCTGAGCCGAACAGCGAGCCCTGCCCGAAGTGCGCGCCCATGCCGCGGACGAGGTCGGCCACCTCCGGCGACTCGACGCCCTCCACGACCACCGAGAGCCCGATCTCGCGGCCGAGCTCCGTGACGTGCTGCGCTATGGCGCACGCCCGGGGCTCCTCCGTCAGGCTCGCCGTCAGCGACTTGTCGATCTTCAGGATGGACGCCGGCAGCCGCCGCAGGTAGCCGAGCGCGGAGTAGCCGGTGCCGAAGTCGTCGATGGCGATCCGGACGCCGAGGTCGTCGAGCATGCGCAGGGTCCGGACCGCCACACCCTCCTCCTCGACGAGGGCGGCCTCGGTGACCTCGACCACGAGCGACGAGGGCGGCATCCGGTGCGCGGCGAGCGCGCCTCGACGACCCGGTGGAACCCCGGTACGCGCAGCTGCAGCGGGCTCACGTTGCAGCTGACCCGGATGTTGGCCGCCGGGAGGCCGGTCTCGACGGCCTGCCGGATCGCCTCGTTGAGCACGAGCTCCCCGAGGGGGACGACGAGGCCGCTCTCCTCCGCGACGGCGATGAACTCCTCCGGGGCCACGGCGCCGAGGTCGTCGTCCGTCCACCGCGCAAGGGCCTCGACGCCTGCCAGCCGCCCGCCGTCCAGATCGACGATCGGCTGGTAGTGGACGCAGATACCACCCGCGGCCACGGCGGCCCGCAGCCGCTCCTCCACGGTCAGCCGACGTCGGCGCATCCGGGCCGCCTCGTCGTCGAACACCTGGACCCGGTCCCGGCCCGCCGCCTTCGCGAGCTGCTGCGCCGCCCCGGCCGCGGAGAGCGCGGAGAGCGGGTCCGGGCCCGACTGCGGCGCCGGCACGGCCGCGAGCCCGACGCTGGCGGAGACACCGACGCG
>DASQJO010000311.1:0-3047 GCA_035630955.1 Kineosporiaceae bacterium | reverse complement strand
CGGTCGACCTGTGGCTGACCCTGGTCAAGGCCAACCTCGGTGGCGTGGCGCTCGGCATCTACAAGGTGCTGCTGGTCATCGGGTCGTTCGCGTGCGCGATGGCGTTCCACAACGCGGCTGCGCGGTACATCTACGCGCTCGGGCGGGAGGCCCCGTGGGCGGGCGTCCGGAACACGCTGGGGGCCGCCCACCCCGTCCACCGGTCCCCGGCCATCGCCTCCTGGATCCAGAGCGGCATCACCGCGGTGCTCATGGTGCTGTTCTTCCTCTTCACCGCGGTCTCGGTGCCGGACGCGAACGGGACGCCGGTGGACACCCCGAGCCTGGTGCCCTACGTCAACGCGTACGGGCTGCTCGCGCTCATCGGCACGGCGATGATCCTCATCGTGCAGACGATCTGCTCGCTCGCGGTCATCTGGTACTTCGCCGTGAAGAAGGTCCACCCCGGCAACCCGCTGTGGACCGTCGTGGCGCCGGCGATCGGTGGCCTCGGCATGCTCTACGCGCTCTACCTGCTGTGGACGAACCGGGACTTCGCCGCCGGCTACGGCTCGGAGTCCCTGGTCTTCAAGCTCATGCCGCTCTACGTGGTGCTGACGCTCGCCGTCGGTTTCGGGTACACGCTGTGGCTGCGGCGCGCGCACCCGGCGACCTACCGCGAGGTCGGCCGCACCGTCCTCGAGGAGGCCCACGAGCGCAGCTGACCCCCACCCGCTCAGGCGCGAAGGAGGAGAGCGATGGCCGACGAGTCCTTCGAGGTCTGCACGTGGGCGCCCGACCCGGACGCCGACCCCGCCACGCTGACCTTCGCGTTCGGGGGTGCGGCGCCGGTGGCGCAGGTCCGGCCGGGCACCCTGCTGCGGACCTGGACGATGGACTGCTTCGCCGGCCGGGTCCGCTCCGCCGACGACCTGCCCAGCCGGGTCTGCGATCCTCGGCAGCTCAACCCGCAGACCGGTCCGTGGTTCGTCGAGGGCGCGCGGCCGGGGGACACCCTCGCGGTGCACTTCGTCAGCATCACGCCGCGCGAGGCGTGGGGCGTCAGCTCCACGGTGCCGTTCTTCGGGTCGCTCACCGCCACGCCCGCAACGGCCATGCTCCACCCCGCGCTGCCCGAGCGGACCTGGGTGTACGCCATCGACAACGCCGCCGGCGTGGTCCGGTACGAGGCCCGGGACAGCGCGTTCGTCGCCGAGCTGCCGCTGGACCCCATGCACGGCACGGTCGGCGTCGCGCCCGCATTGGGCGAGGTCCGCTCGTCGCTGGCGCCGGGCGACTGGGGCGGCAACATGGACACCCCCGAGATGCGCGCCGGCGTCACCTGCTACCTCCCGGTCAACGTCGAGGGCGCGCTGCTGTGCTTCGGCGACGGCCACGCGCGGCAGGGCGAAGGTGAGACCTGCGGCGTGGCCGTCGAGTGCGCCATGGACACCGAGGCCGTCGTCGACGTCGTTCCCGGGACGCCCATCGCCTGGCCCCGGTTGGAGAGCGACGCCTTCCTCATGACGACCGGCTCCGCCAGGCCCCTCGAGGACGCGTTCCGGATCGCGCACCAGCAGATGGTGCTCTGGGTCGCCGAGCTCACCGGGCAGAGCGAGCTCGACGCCTACCAACTGGTCTCGCAGGTCGCGCTGACGCCGGTCGCGAACGTCGTCGACACCAACTACACCGTCGTGGCGAAGGTCCCCAAGGCGGTGCTCGGCGGCGCGACGGCCATGGGTGGCGCGCACGACCGGCTGCGTGCCCGGGCGGCGGCGTGGCGCGACTGACGACGGTCGTCGTCGACCTCGACCTCGCCCGGCGGATGTGCGCGGCCGCCCGCGGCCGGGCGGCGGAGGTCGGCGCCCTGGTCTCGGTCGCCGTCGTGGACGCCGGCGGCCACCTCGTCGCCTTCGAGCGGATGGACGGCGCGGAGATCGCGGGGCCGGTGCTCGCGCGGGACAAGGCCTACACCGCGGTCGCGCACCGGTGCGCCACCGCCGACCTCGCGGCGCCGAGCGCGCCCGGCGGCGAGCTCGCCGGCCTCGCGAGCGCGGACGGCGGCCGCTACATCTGCTTCGGCGGCGGGCTGCCGGTGTGGTGGGACGGCCGGGTCGTCGGCGGCGTCGGCGTCAGCGGCGGGACCGCCGAGCAGGACGTCGCCTGCGCTACGGCCGCCGCGACCGTGTTCGAGGAGGAGGGATGAGCGAGCGGATCGGGCGCTACCGCTTCATGGACGCCCAGGCGGTGAACCTCGACGGGTTCGCCGTCGAGGACCCCTCGCTCGGCCTGGTCGCCTTCGGCGCACCCGACGACCCCGAGCCGTCGCTCGTCGTCGAGGACGGCCGCGTCGTCCAGCTCGACGGACGCCGTGCGGAGGACTTCGACGTCCTCGACGCCTTCATCGCCGCCCACGGCCTCGACCTGTCCGTGGCGGAGGAGGCGATGGCCCTGCCGGACGTCGAGCTCTGCCGGATGCTCGTCGACCCCGCCGTCCCCCGCGGCGAGATCGTGCGGCTCGTCGCCGGCATGACGCCGGCCAAGCTCGCCCGCGCCCTGGCCCGGCTGCGCCCGGCCGAGCTCGGCATGGCCATGACGAAGATGCGCGCCCGCCGGACGCCGTCCAACCAGGCCCACGTCACCAACCGCTCCGACGACCCGCTGCTGCTCGCCGCGGACGCCGCCACCGCCGCCGCGTTCGGGTTCCGCGAGGTCGAGACCACCGTGCCGGTGCTCGGGGACGCGCCGTCCAACGCCGTCGCGGTCTCGATCGGGGCCGCCGTCGGCTCGCCCGGCGTCCTGGTGCAGTGCTCCGTGGAGGAGGCCCTCGAGCTCGAGCTCGGCCTGCGCGGGCTCGTCTCCTACGCCGAGACCGTGTCCCTCTACGGCACGGAGCAGATCTTCGTCGACGGTGACGACACGCCGTGGTCGAAGGCCTTCCTGACCAGCGCCTACGCCAGCCGCGGCGTCAAGATGCGGGTCACCTCCGGCGGCGGCGCCGAGGCCCTCATGGGTGGCGCCGAGGGCCGGTCGATGTTCTACCTCGAGGCGCGCTGCGTCGCCCTGGC
>DASQJO010000310.1:0-9983 GCA_035630955.1 Kineosporiaceae bacterium | reverse complement strand
CACCTGCAGGGCCAGCCCCTGGTGGATGCCGCCGTCCGTCATCCGGTCGAGGTCGGTGCGGCTGACCTCGAGCAGGGCCAGCCCGCGGTCGGTCGCGAGCTTGAGGGCCTCCTTGACCCGCTCGTCGCTCTCGATCCGGCTCGCGACGTAGAGGGTGCGGGCCGGGACCTCGGCGCGCAGCGCCTCGACGACCGGGTTGCGCCCGGCGACGAGCTCGCCGCCGCCGGACCTCTTCCCGCGCTGCGGCTTCTGCTGCGCGTTCTGCTGCCCGGAACCGCCGCGGCGCGCGGCCGACGACGCGGCACGCGCCGCAGGATGTCCCTTGCGCTCGGTGGCCTTCGGCGTCGGGCCCTTGCCCTGCAGGCCGCGCGACTTCTGGCCGCCCGTGCCGACGATCGGGCCCTTCTTCGTGCCGGGCTTGCGCACCGCGCCCCGGCGTCCGGAGTTACCGGCCATCGGCTCCGCCCTCGTCCTGGTGGAGGGACCAGCGGGCGCCGTCCGGGGTGTCCTCGACGGAGATCCCCGCGGCGGCGAGGCGGTCGCGGATCGCGTCGGCGGCCGCGAAGTCCCGCTCCTTGCGGGCGGCTGCCCGGGTGTCGAGGTCGGCGCGGACGAGGCTGTCGAGCGCTGCCCTGAGCGCGTCGTCCTGCTCCGCGGAGGCGGCGCTCCAGTGCGGGTCGAGCGGGTCGACGCCGAGCACGTCGGTCATGGCCCGCACGGCGAGCGCGGCGGCGCGCACGGCGTCCACGTCGCGGGCCGCGAGGGCGGTGTTGCCGGCGCGCACCGTCTCGTGGACGACGGCGAGCGCGGCGGGCACCCCGAGATCGTCGTCCATGGCGGCGGCGAACCGCTCGGGCAGCTCGACGGCGGCGAGGTCCGCACCGGCCAGCTCGCCGCCGAGCAGCTCGTCGGCACGCAGCACGAACCCCTCGATGCGCTCGTAGCTCGTGGTCGCCTCGGCGAGCCGGGCGCCCCGCTCCTCGTCGTCCCCGATCTCGATGTTCGAGCGGTAGTGCGCCGCGGTGAGCAGGTAGCGCAGCACGACGGGCCGGGCCTGCAGCAGCAGGTTCTCGATCGACATCGTGTTGCCGAGGGACTTGCTCATCTTCTCGCCGTCCGTCACGACCCAGGCGTTGTGCATCCAGTAGCGCGCGTACGGGTCGCCCGCCGCGCGCGACTGGGCCTGCTCGTTCTCGTGGTGCGGGAAGCGCAGGTCGAGGCCGCCGCCGTGGATGTCGAACGCCGGCCCGAGGTACCGGGTCGCCATCGCCGAGCACTCCAGGTGCCAGCCCGGCCGGCCGCGGCCCCAGGGCGTGGGCCACGACGCGGTCTCCGGCTCGCCGGGCTTGGCGCCCTTCCACAGTGCGAAGTCGCGCGGGTCGCGCTTGGCGCGCGGGTCCGCGTCCTGCGCGGGCTCGACGTCGTCCAGGCTCTGCCGGGTCAGCTCGCCGTACTGCGGCCACGACCGGACGTCGAAGTAGACGTCGCCCGAGCCGTCGGGCGCGGGATAGGCGTGGCCACGCTGGATCAGCCGCTCGATGAGGGCGACCATCTCGGGCACGTGCCCGGTCGCGCGCGGCTCGTACGACGGCTCGAGCACGTTGAGCACGGTGTAGGCGGCGTCGAACTCGCGCTCGAAGTGGTACGCGTGCTGCCACCACGGCCGGCCCGCCTCGGCGGACTTGGCGAGGATCTTGTCGTCGATGTCGGTGACGTTGCGGATGTACGTCGTCCGGTAGCCGGTGCGCTCGAGCCAGCGCCGCAGCACGTCGAAGGAGACCTGCGAGCGGACGTGGCCGATGTGCGGAGCGGCCTGCGGGGTGGCGCCACAGACGTAGATCCCCGCCCGGCCCGGCACGAGCGGGACGAAGTCCCGCACCTCGGCGGTGGCGGAGTCGTACAGTCGCAGGCCCACCTCCTCAGGCTACCGGGGAGGGCAGGCGCGGGGCTCAGCCGTACATCACGACGTTCTCCGGGCGGACGCGGACGACGATGCGGCGCTCCTCGTCCTTGTGCCACGGGTAGGGCTTGCCGAGGTACTTCTGCGACATCTCCTCGATGTACGCCTTCTGCGGGTCGTCGACGAGCTCCGTCGTCCCGCGCACCTCGAGGTAGGAGTACGGGTCGTCCGCAGGGTAGACGAGCACGGTGGCGCGCGGGTCGCGCTGCAGGTTCCGTGTCTTGCGCCGCCCCTGGATCGTCGAGAAGAGGATGTCGTCCCCGTCCCGCCCGACCCACACGACCGAGAGGTGGGGGCGGCCGTCGGGTTCGAGCGTGGCGACGGTGGCGAACTCGGGGCGGTCGAGCAGCTTCTTGGCCTCGTCGGGCAGCGTCGTCATGTCCCGCACGCTACGGGCGGTCCGTGCGGTCCGCGTCTCGGGACTCGTGCTCGGCCAGGCGGGCTCGCACGTCGGCCGGGACGTCGGTCGCGTCGCCCGTGCGGCCCCCTCAGATCTCCGCCGCGGGCAGCAGCAGCGCGGTCGCGATGCCGGCGATCCCCTCGCCGCGGCCGGTGAGCCCGAGACCGTCCGTCGTGGTGGCCGAGACGCTGACGGGTGCGCCGGCCGCCGCGCTGAGCACCGCCTCGGCCTCCGCGCGGCGCGGCCCGAGCCGGGGCCGGTTGCCGACGACCTGCACGGCGATGTTGCCGACGACGTACCCGGCCTCGCCCACCAACCGTGCCGCCTCGGCGAGGAACTCGACCCCCGGCGCGCCCGCCCAGCGCGGGTCGGAGGTGCCGAACTGCGACCCCAGGTCGCCGAGCCCCGCGGCGGAGAGCAGCGCGTCGCAGCACGCGTGGGCGGCGACGTCGGCGTCCGAGTGGCCGTCGAGCCCGGGCTCGCCCGGCCACTCCAGGCCGGCCAGCCGCAGCGGCCGGCCGGCGTCGGCGGGCGCGAAACGGTGGACGTCGATGCCGATGCCGACGACGGGCAGGGGTGCGGCCACGTCGAGGATCGTCCCAGGCCGGTGCGGGAGCCGCTACAGACCCAGGTCGACCAGATCTCTGAGCGCACCCGGTGGTGCGGGAGTCGGTGCCGGCCGATCCCGCACCACCGGGCCCCACGCCGCCCATCCCAGCGGTGACCTGACAACGACCGACGACCACCGGGAGGTTCCCGCGCCACCGGCGACCTCACGACGTCCGGAGGCCTGCTGCCGATCGCACCGGCGCCGGCGTCCTGACCTCCCCAGGGCGTCGCACAGGCCGCGAACCTACAGTGGTCCGGTGGTCAGGGGCCGAGCCGCGGACGGTGGGCGTTCCGCCGTCGTCGTGCTCGGCGGCGGGTCGGGCAGCCGGGTCGGCGCCGGCGTCAACAAGGTGTACCTGCCGCTGGCCGGCCGGCGCGTCGTCTCCTGGTCGCTGCAGTGGGCGGCGCAGGTCGAGGACGTCGGCACGTTCGTGCTCGTCGTCCGGCCGGAGGACGCCGAGCTCGCCGAGGAGGTGCTGGGTCGCGAGGCCCGTGGGCTCGACGTCCGGATGGTCGTCGGCGGTGCCACCCGGCACGAGTCCGAGGACGCGGCGCTGGTCCACCTCGCCCCCGCGGTCGAGGCCGGGGACATCGACGTGATCGCCGTCCACGACGGCGCGCGGCCGCTGGCCGGGCCCGCGATGTTCCGCTCGGTCATCACGACGGCGCGGGCCGTCGGCGGGGCCGTACCCGCCCTGCCCGCCGTCGGGCTGCTCGCCGTCGGCCCGGACGGGCAGCCGGACCGCGGCGGCGTCCGGGAGGCGTCCCCGCACCGGCTCGCGCGCGTCCAGACCCCGCAGGCGTTCCGGGCCAAGGACCTGCTCGGCGCGTACGCCGCGGCGCACGCCACGGGCTACCAGGGCACCGACACCGCCTGCAGCGTCGCGGCGTACAGCGACCTGCAGGTCCAGACCGTGGCCGGGAGCCGGCAGAACCTCAAGGTCACCTACCCGCACGACCTCTTCCTCGCCGAGCAGCTGCTCGCCGCGCACCACTACCGGCTCCCCTGACGCCGGCGGTCACCGGCTCGCGTCGACCTGCAGCAGCGCCTCGACCAGCACCAGATCCTCCTGGCCCGCCACCCGCAGCGCCTCGCCCGGCGAGGGCACGAGCGTGACGGTGCCGCCCCGGGCCTGCACCAGGCGCAGGAGGGCGTCCGCGCCGTGCCCGCGCAGCGCGTCGTCCGGGGCCGAGGCGAGGGCGTCGGCGAGCGCCGCCCTGCGGAAGGCCTGCGGGCTGTCGACCATGCGGTAGCCCGCGCGGTCCGCGGTGTCCTGGACCACCTCGTCCTCGTCGACCCACTTCAGGGTGTCGGTGACCGGACGCGCGGGGGCGCTCGCCGCACCGCCCGGAGTCGCGATGAGCCGGTCGACGACGGCGCGGACCGACGCCGCCGACGACAGCGGGTGCAGCGGGTCGTGGACGACGACCACGTCCTCGGCGTCCGCCGCGCCCTGTCGGCCGGCGGCGCTCTCGAGCGCGGCGCGCACCCGCACGCCCGGACCGGCCGCGTGCACGGGCAGCACCTGGACCTGATCCGGCGGCTCGGCACGCAGCACGTCGGCCACGGCCTCCTCCAGGGCGGGCGGGACCGCGACGAGGGTGAGCGGGACGGCGCCCGAGGAGCTCAGGGCGTGCACCGACCAGGCGAGCAGTGGCCGGCCGCGCAGCCGGCGCAGGGCGGCGCACCCGAGCGGCGCGGAGCGGTCGTCGACGTCCACCGGGACGATCGCGAGTGCGGCGGTCACCGCTCGATGATGTCCTGCCGCAGACACGCGTGCCCGCCGTCCCCGGACGGGGCGGCGGGCACGTGCATGTTCGAGGGAGCTGCGGAGCTAGGAGGCGAGGACCTCGTCGAGGAGGGCCTCGGCCTTGTCCTCGTTGGTGTGCTCCGCGAGCGCCAGCTCCGAGACGAGGATCTGCCGGGCCTTGGCGAGCATCCGCTTCTCGCCGGCCGAGAGACCGCGGTCCTGGTCGCGGCGCCAGAGGTCGCGCACGACCTCGGCCACCTTGATCACGTCACCGGAGGCCAGCTTCTCGAGGTTCGCCTTGTAGCGGCGGGACCAGTTGGTCGGCTCCTCCGCGTAGGGGGCGCGCAGGACCTGGAAGACCCGGTCGAGCCCCTCCTGGCCGACGACGTCGCGGACACCCACGAGATCGACGTTCTGGGCCGGCACCTCGATGGTGAGGTCCCCTTGGGCCACCTTCAGCACCAGATACTGGCGTTCCTCACCTTTGATGATCCGTGTCTTGATCTCCTCGATGAGTGCGGCCCCGTGATGGGGGTACACAACCGTTTCGCCGACCGTGAAAGCCATGTGGTCTTATCCCCTTTCCCTTACCGATGGTAGCACGGAGCGGCGTCGAGGTCATCGTCGCCTGATCCCGTTTGCCCAGGTCACGGGGGGGAAGCCTGGGAGTGAGGGCCTTGACAGCCGACGGCCGGGCATGCTTCGCGCGCGCCCGCTCACGGCGTGTGGGGAGCCGCTCGCCGCCCCGGAGGGCCGGAGCGCGGTCAGCCGGTAGGCTGCGACCCGCCGGTCGCGGACCTATGCCCAGCCGGCCGACCACGCAGACGGTACGGGCCGGCGCCGAGCCGCCCCGCAGCACCAGGAGGGCTCCCGCCGTGAACCCCAGCCGCCGCGTCGTGCACCTCCGGATCGCGTCGCTGCGCACGGCCGTCGCCGCCGTCGGCGTCGCGCTGGCCCTGGCGGCGTGCTCCGCGACGAACCCCGCGACGATCGCCACCCCGTTCAACCCTGGCGAGGGCGGCAGCGGGCAGCTCGGCGGCGAGCAGGGCAACGGCGGCGGAGACGGCAACTACCAGGGCAACGGCGGCATCAAACTGCGGAACTTCCTCGTCGTCAGCCAGGGCAGCGACCAGCCCGGCGTGATCGCAGGCGGGATCTCCAACGACACCGGCCAGACCGAGACCGTGCAGTTGCAGCTGACGGCCAAGGGCTCGGACGGCCAGGAGCAGCAGCTGGGGAGCACGTCGGTGCAGGTCAAGCCGGGCCAGTTCGTCCAGGTCGGCAACCCGGCGGGCGTGAGTGGGAGCGCCAGCCCGTCCGGCACGCAGCCCGACTCGACCGCGCCGGCCGCCGGCCCCTACGTGTGGTTCCAGGTCCCGTCGGTGCCGGGGATCCCGGGCAGCGTCCTGACGATGAACGCGCGCACCTCCGGGCTCGGCGGCACGAGCTTCTCGGTGCCGGTCTACCCGCCGCTGGAGTACTACGCGAACCTGACGCCGACCAGCGCGGCGCCGACGCCGTCCGTCTCCGCCTCGCTGTCGCCGACGGGGTCGCCGTCCACGTCGCCCAACCCCTCGGGCGCGGCGTCCCAGACGCCGACCGAGTCCGGCGCGTCGGGCTCGACGTCCCCGACGTCCAGCTGAGCCGTCAGGACTCGAACTTGTAGCCCAGGCCGCGGACGGTCACCAGGTGCCGCGGCTGGGCCGGGTCGGGTTCGATCTTGCTGCGCAGCCGCTTGACGTGGACGTCGAGGGTCTTGGTGTCGCCCACGTAGTCCGAGCCCCAGACGCGGTCGATGAGCTGCATCCGGGTGAGCACCCGCCCGGCGTTGCGCAGCAGGATCTCGAGCAGCTCGAACTCCTTCAGCGGCATCGCCACGGTCTGGTTGTTCACCGTGACGACGTGCCGCTCGACGTCCATGCGCACCGGGCCCGCCTCGACCGTCGACGGCACCAGCGCCTCCGGCTCGGCGCCGCGGCGCAGCACAGCGCGCACGCGGGCGACGAGTTCCCGAGAGGAGTACGGCTTGGTGACGTAGTCGTCGGCTCCGAGCTCCAGACCGACGACCTTGTCGATCTCGCTGTCCTTGGCCGTCAGCATGATGACCGGGACGTTGCCGCGGGCTCGCAACTGGCGGCAGACCTCGGTGCCGGGCAGGCCGGGCAGCATGAGGTCCAGCAGTACCAGGTCGGCGCCGTTGCGGTCGAACTCGTCGAGGGCCGAGGTGCCGTCGTCGGCCACGGCTACGTCGTACCCCTCCCGCCGCAGCAGGTACGACAGCGGGTCGCTGAACGACTCTTCGTCCTCGACGACGAGGATGCGGGTCACGCGGTGCTCTCCTTCTGGCTGTGGATCTGGTCGGCCCCGAGCCGGGTGCCCGGGGTCGCGGCCGGTCCGGAGACGGACGCCGGCACCGGGCCGCCCCCGGCGGGACGCACCCGCTGCGCCGAGTCCGGCAGCCGCAGGGTGAACGTCGAGCCCTCGCCCTCGACGCTCCACACGGTGACCTCTCCCCCGTGGTTGGCGGCGACGTGCTTGACGATGGACAGGCCGAGGCCGGTCCCGCCGGTCACCCGCGAGCGCGCCGGGTCGACGCGGTAGAAGCGCTCGAAGATCCGGTCGACGTCGTCGGGCGCGATGCCCAGGCCCTGGTCGCTGACGCCGATCTCGACCAGCCCGCCCTGGCGCCGCACCGACACCTGGACCCGCGTGGCGTCCGGGGAGTAGGCGATGGCGTTGTCGACGAGGTTCCGGACGGCGGTCACCAGCAGGCCGTGGTCGCCGTAGACGACGGCGCCGTGGTCGCCGCCGACGCCGACCTCGATCCGCTTGCGCTGGGCCGCGAGCGAGACCCGGTCGACCGCGTCGGCGACGACGTCGTCGACGGAGACCGGCTCCGGCGCGTGCAGCGCGTCCGCGACCTGGAGCCGGGAGAGGTCGATGATCTCCTGAACGAGGGAGGTCAGCCGGACGGCCTCGCGCTCCATCCGGGCGGCGAAGTGGCGGACGGCGTCCGGGTCCTCGGCGGCGTCGGAGACGGCCTCCGCCAGCAGGCGGAGCGCCCCGATCGGGGTCTTGAGCTCGTGGCTGACGTTGGCGACGAAGTCGCGGCGGATCTCCTCCACGCGGCGCGCCTCGGTGCGATCGTCCACCAGGACGAGCACGAGGTCGTTCCCCAGCGGGGCCACCCGGGCGTAGACGAAGATCTTCGCGCGGCCGAGCGGACCGCGAGCGAGCTCGAGCTCCTGCTCGCGGACCAGGCCGAGCCGGCGGGCGTCCGCGACGAGCTCCCGCAGCTCCGGGTGCGCCAGGTCGTGGCCCCGCACGAGCCCGAACGCGTAGGCCGCCGGGGTGGCCTTGACGACGCCGTCCCCGGCGTCCAGCACCACCGCCGCCGAGCGCAGCACGCCCAGGACGCCGTTGACGCCCGGCGGGAGCTCCGGGTCGGGCTGCTCGAGCGAGGCGAGCCGCTCCCGCTCGCTCGCACGGAACGCCAGGACCGCGAGGGCGCCGACGACGAGGCCGACGAACCCCGCGAGTACCGACGTCCAGGAGGGGCTCACGTGGTCAGAGTAGGCTGCGCGACCCCACGGCCCACGAGCCCGGCCCCGCCCCGTCGAGGGCTTCGCGCGGAGTTCATCTGGAATGTCGCCGTCGTTCACGACGTGCTGACACGGTTCGAGCGCCCCGGGGGAAGCGGCGGCGCGGGTACGGCGGCATCGAACGGACGGACGGAGAGCAGGTACATGCGGGAGCAGTTCCACGAGGAGCTCGACGCCCTCTCCGACCTGCTGGTGGAGATGACGCGGCTGGTGGGGTCGGCGGTCGGCAGGGCCACGACGGCCCTGCTGGACGCCGACCTCGCCCTCGCCGAGAGCGTCATCGCCGCCGACGAGGCGATCGACGGGCTCCAGGGGGAGCTGGAGGAACGCTCGCTCGCCCTGCTCGCACGGCAAGCGCCGGTGGCGACGGACCTGCGGCTGCTCGTCGCGGGCCTGCGGATGAGCGCGGACCTGGAGCGCATGGGCGACCTCGCCCGGCACGTCGCGAAGCTGGCCCGGATGCGCTATCCGGAGTCGGCGATCCCCGCGGAACTGCGGGCGACGATCCTGCAGATGGGTCAGGTCGCCGAGCGGATCGTCGCCAAGACGGGCAGCGTGATCGCCAGCCGCGACCTCGACGTCGCGGGCGAGCTCGAGACCGACGACGACGTCATGGACTCCCTGCACCGCGACCTCTTCGCCGTCCTGCTCGACGACGAGTGGCCGCACGGCATCGAGACCGCCGTCGACGTCACGCTCTGCGGGCGCTACTACGAGCGGTTCGCCGACCACGCGGTGTCGGTGGCGCAGCGGGTGACGTTCCTCGTCACCGGGAACCGGCTGTCACCCCGGGAGCACGGCTTCGGCGACGCCCGCACCCGCTGACCCTCCCCTCCTTCTGCGCGGGTGTCAGCGGCCCTGGTTGGCGACGGCCGCGGCGGCGGTGGCGGCGGCCTCCGGGTCGAGATAGGTGCCGCCCGGCACGGTCGGGGTGAGGTCCTCCTCGAGCCGGTAGAGCAGCGGGATCCCGGTCGGGATGTTCAGGCCCGCGATCTCGGCGTCCCCGATCTCGTCGAGGTGCTTGACCAGCGCCCGCAGCGAGTTGCCGTGCGCGGCCACGAGCACGGTGCGGCCGGCGCGCAGCTCGGGCACGATCTCGGCCTCCCAGTACGGGAGCATGCGGGCGACGACGTCCTTGAGGCACTCGGTGCGGGGCATCAGCGGGCCGAGGTCGGCGTAGCGCGGGTCACCGGCCTGCGAGTACTCGTCGTGGTCCTCGATGGGCGGCGGCGGCACGTCGTAGGAGCGCCGCCAGAGCATGAACTGCTCCTCGCCGAACTGCTCCAGCGTCTGCTTCTTGTTCTTGCCCTGCAGCGCGCCGTAGTGCCGCTCGTTGAGCCGCCACGACCGCTTGACCGGGATCCAGTGCCGGTCGGCGAGATCGAGGGCGATGTTCGCGGTGGTGATCGCGCGGCGCAGCACCGAGGTGTGCACGACGTCGGGCTGGAGCCCGGCGTCCGCCAGCATCCGTCCACCGTTCTCGGCCTCCACGCGGCCCTTCTCGGAAAGGGCGACGTCCACCCAGCCGGTGAAGAGGTTCTTGGCGTTCCAGTCGCTCTCGCCGTGGCGGAGCAGGACCAGGGTGTACGGCGCCGAGTCGCTCACGTCGCTCACTCCCCGGCGGACGGCTCGTCGGTCGGCGTCGGCTCGACCGCCGCGGT
>DASQJO010000309.1:0-7184 GCA_035630955.1 Kineosporiaceae bacterium | reverse complement strand
AAGGGTGATCTAGCAGGTCAGAAGGATCGAAAACGCTTGCAGGTGGGCTGGCTTCGGCTCGCGAGCGACGCTCCTTGTGAGACAACGATGTCTCAGATGGCCGACGGAACGACCGATCGAAGCGGCCGGCGGGCCGATCAGGTGAGGGCCAGGCCGAGGCCGATCGCGGCCATCACGACGGCGACGCCGCCGTCGAGCACCCGCCAGGCGACGGGGCGCGCGAACAGCGGCCGCAGCACCGCGGCGCCCCGGCCGAGCGCGCAGAACCAGAGCAGGCTCGCCGTCCCGGCACCCACCGCGAACCACCACCGCTGGCCGCCGCGACCGGCGGCGACGGAGCCGAGCAGCACGACGGTGTCGAGGTAGACGTGCGGGTTCAGCCACGTCAGCGCCAGGCAGGTGGCCAGCACCGGCAGCAGTCCCCGCCGGGTCACCGCGTCGTCGCTGGGCCGCAGGGACGCCGAGGCGGCCGGGCGCAGGGCGCGCCTCGCGGCGAGGGCGGCGTACCCGAGCAGGAAGCAGGCCCCCGCGATGCGCACGAGCTCGACGAGCGACGGCACGGCGGTGAGCACGGCCCCCGCACCGGCGCCGCCCGCGACGATGAGGAGCGCGTCCGAGGCGACGCAGATCGCCACCACCGCCGCGACATGCTGACCGAGGAGTCCCTGCCGCAGCACGAAGGCGTTCTGCGCGCCGATGGCGACGATGAGCGAGAGGCCCAGTCCCAGACCGGCGAGGACGGCGAGCAGGCTGGGGGACGTCACGCCGTCCACCGTAGGTCGCGACCCTCCTGAAGCCCAGTTCATACTTCTACGGCGGCATTAGCCTGGCTTACATGGACCCCGACCTCGACCAGCTCCGCGCCCTCGCGGCCGCCGTGGAGCACGGCAGTCTCGACGCGGCCGCGCGCGTCCTGCACGTCACGCCGTCCGCGGTCAGTCAGCGGCTGCGCTCCCTGGAGGCCGCGACGGGGCAGGTCCTGCTCGTGCGCAGCCGACCGGCGCGTGCGACGCCGGCCGGCGAGGCGCTCGTCCGGGCGGCGCGCCAGGTCGACCTGCTCCTCGCCGACGCCGCTCGCGAGGTCGCGCCGGCCGGGGCGCGGCCGGTCCTCCCGCTCGCCGTCAACGCGGACTCCCTCGCCACCTGGGTGCTGCCGGCCCTGGCGTCCATCGCGGACGACGTGCTCGTCGACGTCCGCCGCGAGGACCAGACCGGGACCGGCACCCTGCTGCGCGACGGAACCGTCGTCGCTGCGGTGACGACCGAGGCGCAGCCCGTGGCCGGCTGCAGGGTCACTCCGCTCGGGGCGATGCGGTACCGCCCGGTGGCGGCCCCGGCGCTTGCCGTCCGGTGGTTCCCCGACGGGGTGAGCCCGTCGGCGCTGGCGAACGCGCCCGCCGTCGTGTTCGACCGCGCCGACGACCTGCAGCACGCGTACCTCCGCCGCCGGCGCGTCGACGGGACGCCGCCGACGCACTACGTGCCGTCGTCCGCGGACTTCCTCACCGCCGTGCTGCTCGGGATGGGTTGGGGGATGCTGCCCGATCTCCAGGCGGGGCGGCACCTGGGCTCCGGCGCGCTCGTCGAGCTCGACCCCGCCGGCGCGGTCGACGTCCGGCTGCACTGGCAGCGCTGGGCGCTGCGGACGCCGGCGCTGGACGCCCTCACCGACGCGGTGCTCGCGGCAGCTCGCCGGGAACTCCGCCCGGTCAGGCCGTAGGTTGCTGGACGAGACGAGTGAGAGGGGACCGACGTGGAGTACCGCAGGCTGGGACGGCTGGGTCACGAGAGCTCAGTGCTGATCTACGGGGCCGCCGCCCTCTCCGACGTGGACCAGGACACGGCCGACAGGTCGGTCCAGCAGGCGCTCGACGCGGGGATCAACCACCTCGACGTCGCGGCGAGCTACGGGGACGCCGAGCTGCGGCTCGGCCCCTGGATGCCCCGCATCCGCAAGGACGTCTTCCTCGCGACGAAGACCGGCGACCGCGACCGAGAGGGCGCCTGGGCGTCGATCAACCGGTCGCTGGAGCGGCTGCAGACCGACCGCGTCGACCTGCTCCAGCTGCACGCGGTCGGCGACCTCGACGAGCTGGGCAAGGTCCTGGGCAAGGGCGGCGCCGTCGAGGCCGCCGTCCGCGCGAAGGACGAGGGCCTGGTCGCCGACATCGGCATCACCGGTCACGGTGACCAGGCCGCGCCGACCCACCTCGAGGCGCTGCGGCGCTTCCCCTTCGCGACCGTCCTCACGCCGCTCAACCCGGTCCTCTGGCGCGACCCGGTGTTCCGCGCGAACTACGAGGCGCTCGTCGACGAGGTCCGCCGGCAGGACGCCGGGCTCCTGACGATCAAGACGGCGTCGCGGCGGAACTGGCCCGAGGGCGCCGACCAGACCCACGCGACCTGGTACGAGCCGTTCACGGACGCCGAGCGGATCCGGGCCACCGTCTCCTGGGTGCTCGGTCACGACGAGATCACGGGTCTCGCGACGTCGGGCGACGTCCGCCTCCTCGGCGCGATCATCGAGGCCGAGCGCGACCGACTGAGCCCCGCCGACGCGGAGGCCCTGCTCGAACGCGACCCGGAGTACTCCTCGCCGTTCCTCCACATGACGATCTGACCCACTCCAGCCTGATGGTGATCATGCACCCCGGTCCGATCATGGACGAAGCCGATGGCGTGACGGCCTCGATCCTCGACGCGGTCGGCGACGGCCGGCTCGGCGTGGCCTTCTCCGGCGGCGTCGACTCCTCCGTCCTGCTCGCGCTCGCCGTCCGCGCGCTCGGACCGGCGCGGGTCGTCGCCCTGCTCGGCGTCTCCCCGAGCCTGGCCGCCGACGAACGCGTCGCCGCGCACGAGGTGGCCCGCACCATCGGCGTCCCGGTCGTGGAGGTGACCACGGCGGAGGGGGAGGACCCCGCGTACCGGCGCAACGGTCCCGACCGCTGCTACTTCTGCAAGAACGAGCTGTTCACGCGCATCTCCCAGGACGTCGTCGCGGCGCACGGCCTCACCGCCGTGGCGTACGGGGAGAACGCCGACGACGCCCGTCGTCCGGACCGGCCCGGTGCCCGTGCCGCCCACGAGCACGGCGTCCTCACCCCGCTCGCGGACGCCGGCCTCGACAAGACCGCCGTCCGCCGCGTCGCCCGCGCCCTCGGCCTGCCGTCGGCGGACAAGCCGGCCGCGCCGTGCCTCGCGTCCCGGATCCCGCACTTCGACGAGGTGACGCCGCACAAGCTGGCGCAGGTCGACGCCGCCGAGGCCGCGCTCCGCCGGCTCGGGCTCGCCGACCTGCGGGTGCGCCACCACGGCGAGGTCGCGCGGGTCGAGGTCCCGGTCGAGGACGTCGCGGCCGTCGCGGCCGACCCGCTGCGGCAGGCCGTCGTCGACGCCGTCCGCGGCGCGGGCTTCCGTTACGTCGCGCTCGACCTCGCGGGCATCCAGTCCGGCTCGTTCACGCTGACCCAGCTGCAGCTCCGTGCCTGACGCCTGGACCCCGCCGCCCGCCCTCGCCGAGTACGTCCGGCTCGACGACGACCGCGCGCTCCGCCGCGGGTACCCCGAGGCCGTGCTGTGCGACGCGAAGTCGCTCGAGCAGGTGCTCGCTGTCGCGGAGCAGGTCCGGTCGCGGGAGGCGCGCACGCTGTTCACCCGGGTGCGCGACGACCAGGTCCGGCCCCTGCTCGACGCGCTGCCCGGCGCCGTGCACGAGCCGGACGCGCGGGTCGTCGCCTTCCCGGGCACGCCACCCGAGCCCACCGGGCACCTCGTCGTCGTGCTGGCCGCCGGCACCTCCGACGTCCCCGTCGCGCGTGAGGCGGCCGTGACCGCCCGGCACCTCGGCCGCCCCGTCGAGATCGTCGTCGACGTCGGCGTCGCCGGCCTGCACCGGGTGCTCGAGCACCTCGACCTGCTCCGGTCGGCCAGGGCGATCGTCGTCGCCGCCGGCATGGACGGCGCGCTGCCCGGCGTCGTGGCCGGCCTCGTCGCCGCGCCCGTGGTCGCGGTGCCGACGTCGGTGGGGTACGGGGCGGCGTTCGGCGGTCTCGCGCCGCTGCTGACCATGCTCAACGCGTGCGCGCCCGGCGTCGCGGTGGTCAACATCGACAACGGCTACGGTGCGGGCCATCTGGCCGCTCAGATCGCGGCGTCCTGAGGCCAGGCGGCCCCCGGCAGCAGTCCCGAGGTCGCGGCGGCGGCCTGGGCAAGGGTCAGCACGTGGGCAAGGGGGACGCCGGCCGCGCGGGCCAGCTCCGCGGCGTCCTCGAACTCGGGCATGACGTGCACGATCCGGCCGTCGCGGGACCCGACCTTGATCCGCACGTTCCCGCCGAGCACCTCGACGGGTGCCCAGGCGCGGTCGAGCACCGTCCGTGTCACCGGCGTCCCCCGCACGCCGAGCGTGCTCGTGTGCGTGAGCACCAGCTCCGTGAGCCCGTCCTGGTCCGCGGGGCGGGCGAGGACGTGCAGCGTGTGCCCCGGTCGCCCCTTCTTGAGCAGGATCGGGGTGAGCCACGCGTCGAGCGCACCGGCGTCCAGCAGGCGGGCGAGGACGTCGGGCCAGACGCGCGGGTCGAGGTCGTCGACGTTCGTCTCCAGCACGACGGCGTCCAAGGCTGCCCCGGCGTCCTGCCCGAGGACGAGCCGGACGACGTTCGGCCGGCCGGGGACGTCGCGGGTGCCGGCGCCGACGCCGACGTCCGCGACCGTCATCGACGGCAGCGGACCCGACGCAGACGCGAGGGTCGTCGCCAGCGCGAGGCCGGTCGGCGTCGCCAGCTCACCGGCGTCCGGCGCCGAGGCCACGACTCCCCAGCCCCGGGCCAGCTCCAGCACCGCGGGCGCGGGCACGGGCAGGACGCCGTGGGCGGTCCGCACCGAGCCCGACCCGAGCGCGACGGGGGAGAGGACAACGTGGTCGGGGCCGAGGCCGACGACGCCGGCGCACGTACCCACGACGTCGGCGATGGCGTCGAGCGCGCCCACCTCGTGGAAGTGCACCTCCTCCGCACGCACGCCGTGCACGCGGGCCTCGGCACCGGCCAACCGCTCGAACGTCCGCAGCGCCGCCTCGGCCACAGCACCGTCGAGCGGCGCGCGCTCGAGGAGTCTGCGGACGTCCGCCCACGTCCGGCGCGGCTGCTCGTCGGCGACCTCGACGTCGACCTTGACCGCTCGCAGGCCCGCCCGCTGCACGCTCGACACCTGCAGGGACACGGCTCCGTGGACGACGGTCTCGATCGCCTGCCGCAGGGTCTCCACGGGCACGCCGACGTCGACGAGCGCGCCGAGGAGCATGTCACCCGCGACGCCCGCCGACGCGTCGATCCACAGGGTCCGCGGCACACCCCCATCCAACCCACCTTTGGTCGTGATCATGCAATCCGCGTTGATCTGTAGCCGTCCGGCTACAGATCAACGCGGATTGCATGATCACGAGGAAGATGCGCGGCTCAGGCCGGATGAAGCCGGATGAGCGCGAGGTGCCGGGTGCCTTAACACGGTGATATCGCCACCACGATGCATGCGGCGTCGACCAGCCTCCATCGTGGCGGCATGCGCAGGTTGTGGATGCCACTCGCGTGCTCCGCGCTCGGAGCGGGGCTCGCCCTCGCCGTCCCGGCGCCGGCGTCGGCCGCCGTCGTGGTTTCGCCCGCCCAGGCCCGGCAGGGCGGCGCGGTCGACCTGACGTTCCACGTGGTCGAGGACCGCGCGGGCACGTACACGACCAAGGTCGAGGTGCGGCTGCCGGAGGCCGCGCCGATCGCCGAGGTGTACCCGCTGTCGGACGCGGAGTGGGCGCCGCGGATCAGCTACCGGACGCTCGAGCTGCCCGTGAAGGGGGGCCACTCCGGTAGCACCTCGACAGTGACCTCGGCCGTCACCTGGTTCCGCGCCCCCGGCGCCCGCACGGACACGGACCTGCGCGTGGCGATGGCACCCATGCCCCGGGTCGGACGGTTGGCCTTCACGGTCGTGCAGACCTACGCCGACGGCACGGTGCGCCGCTGGCCTGCAGGGTCGGCGGGCGGTCCGGTGCTGGCGCTGACCCCCGCGGCCGCGCAGGCCGCGCCGGCGTCCCGGAGCGCGGGGGACGCCTCGACAGCACCTGCCCGGGGAGGGAGCGCGCTGGGCACGTACCTGATCCTCGGCGTGGTGCTCGGACTCCTCATCGGGCTGGTCGTCGGTGTCGTCAGGAGGCGGCGTCGAGGGGCTCCGCTCGAGGAGGGCCCGCTGGAGGAGGCGCCGCTGGAGGGCTCGCCGACCGAGGAGGATCCGGCGGCGCCGAGTCGCGTCCCTTGACCACCGCGCCGGCGTGAGGTGAGAGAGGGCATGGTGAACGGCATGCTCGAGCTGCGGACGGCACCGGCAGGAGACGGCGCCGTCGCGGCGTTCCTCGCGGAGCGCGGCATGGCGATGGTGGCTCGTCGCGGCGAGCTGGTCGACGCGCTGACGAGACCGGCGGTGACGGCGGTCGAGGACGGCGACCTGGTCGGCGTCCTGTCCTACGACCTGGGACGGGTGGAGTGCGAGATCCTCACCCTCTTCGCGGCCCGGCAGTGGACGGGCGTGGGATCGGCCCTGCTGGAGGCGGTCACGGACCTCGCCTCCGCGGCCGGGTGCCGCCGCTGCTGGCTCGTCACGACGAACGACAACGTCGACGCCCTCCGGTTCTACCAGCGCCGGGGCTTCCGGCTGCGGGCCGTCCGCTGCGGGGCCGTGGACGAGACGAGGCGCGCCCTCAAGCCGGCGATCCCGCTGACCGGCGAGTACGGGATCCCGCTGCGCGACGAGCTGGAGCTGGAACGCGATCTCGTGCGGTGACGGGGTATCAGGCGCCGGTCGAGCGACTCTGAGACCCGGCGGCCGGGTTGCCGGTTGATCCGTCGCGCATCGAGACCCGGGGAGTGCCATGGACACGATGGAGGTCGACGTCGCAGCACCCGGCTACGTCGGCAAGTACAGGCAGCGAGAGCGGACGCCGATCCGCGCTCTGCGTCGTCCTCGCGCCGGCACCAGGATCTGGGTCGCCGTGGTCCTCGTGGCGGTCGTCGTCGCCGGCTACCAGTGGATGCGCGAGACCCCCGCCAGGCACGCCGCCCAACCACGACCGGCGGCGACCACCGGCGCGTCGGTGCGGGCGAGCGCGGACCCGGCGACCGTGACTCTCGGAGGACTGA
>DASQJO010000308.1:0-4520 GCA_035630955.1 Kineosporiaceae bacterium | reverse complement strand
GGGCCGCCGTCCTCGGGCGCGCCGCCGACGATGCCACGCTCTGGACGCTGACCACCCGGTGGGACTCGGCCGGCAGCTACCGCCGCGCGCTGGGCTCGTTCGAGGTGAAGCTGAGCGCGGTTCCACTCATGTACCGCGCCGTGGACGAGGCGACCGCGTTCGAGGAGCTCCTCGCCTGGGATCCGGACGCCGGCCTGGTCACCTCCCAGCCGTCCCGCGCACCCGACGCCGGGTCGGCCGCCCCCGGCTCGGCCGCCGACCGGTAGCGTTGTCCTCCTGGTTCTTCCCGATCGGTTGGAGTACGACCCGTGGCCGCCAAGCTCTCGAGCGAAGCCCGACTCGACGCTGTCGTCAATCTCTGCAAGCGCCGGGGATTCGTGTACCCCTCCGGCGAGATCTACGGAGGTACGCGCTCGGCGTGGGACTACGGGCCGCTCGGCGTGGAGCTCAAGGAGAACATCAAGCGCCAGTGGTGGCGCACGATGGTCACCAGCCGCGACGACATCGTCGGTCTCGACTCCTCGGTCATCCTGCCGCGCCACGTCTGGGAGGCGTCCGGGCACGTCAAGGAGTTCGTCGACCCGCTGGTGGAGTGCCAGTCGTGCCACAAGCGGTTCCGCGCCGACCACCTCGTCGAGGAGTTCGAGGAGCGCAAGGGCCGCGCGCCCGAGGGCGGCCTGGCGGGCATCACCTGCCCGAACTGCGGCACGCGCGGCGCGTGGACGGAGCCGCGCATGTTCAATGGGCTCCTCAAGACCTACCTCGGCCCCGTCGAGGACGAGTCCGGCCTGCACTATCTGCGTCCGGAGACCGCGCAGGGCATCTTCGTGAACTTCCTCAACGTGCTGACGACGTCGCGCAAGAAGCCGCCCTTCGGTATCGGCCAGATCGGCAAGTCGTTCCGCAACGAGATCACGCCGGGCAACTTCATCTTCCGCACGCGCGAGTTCGAGCAGATGGAGATGGAGTACTTCGTCGAGCCCGGCACCGACGAGGAATGGCACCAGTACTGGATCGACGAGCGCACCCGCTGGTACACCGACCTCGGCATCTCGGCCGAGAACCTGCGGATGTACGAGCACCCGCAGGAGAAGCTCTCGCACTACTCCAAGCGCACCGTCGACATCGAGTACCGGTTCGGGTTCCAGGGTTCGGAGTGGGGTGAGCTCGAGGGCATCGCGAACCGCACGGACTTCGACCTGACGACGCACTCCAAGCACTCCGGCGCCGACCTGACGTACTTCGACCAGGCCAAGGGAGAGCGGTGGACGCCGTACGTCATCGAGCCCGCCGCCGGACTCACGCGCTCGCTCATGGCGTTCCTCGTCGAGGCCTACGACGAGGACGAGGCGCCGAACGCCAAGGGCGGCGTCGACAAGCGGACGGTGCTGCGCCTGGACCCGCGGCTCGCGCCGGTCAAGGTCGCCGTGCTGCCGCTGTCGAGGAATGAGCAGCTGTCGCCGAAGGCCCGCGACCTGGCGACCGAGCTCCGCAGGAGCTGGAACGTCGACTTCGACGACGCCCAGGCCATCGGGCGCCGTTACCGCCGCCAGGACGAGATCGGCACTCCGTACTGCGTGACGGTCGACTTCGAGACGCTGGAGGACGACGCCGTCACCATCCGGGAGCGCGACTCCATGACGCAGCAGCGTGTCCCGCTCGCCGACGTCCCCGCCTGGCTGGGAGCCCGCCTCCCCGGCTGTTAGCTGGTACCGGCGCCGGGGTTGAGCTCGCCGGAGCTGCCGGCGATGCGCTGGATGTTGGCCAGCGTCTCGTCGATCCCGTCCTCGATGCCGTCGGCCTGGTGCGTCGTGTGCAGCCGCACCGTCACCGTCGAGGCCGCCTCCCCGGACGGCGAGACCGACAGCTGCCCGTGGTAGTCGTGCGGACCCTCCGAGCCCCACGACAGCGTGAGGTGATCGGCGTCGATCCTGAACCACGCGTCACCGCCGACGGTGCGCTCGCCGTCGTCGTCGGAGGAGGACCCGGCGTCCCCGGGCTCGATCCTGGCCTCGACCTCGACCTCGTCACCGGGCAGGCTCCGGGCGGAGGTCATCCGGTCGAAGTACTGCGGCAGGTTCTCGACCTTGGACAGGTACTCGAAGAGGTCGTCCGCGGGGGCGTCGACCGTCGTGCTGCGCTCGTAGTCCTCCATGGGCGACCGGGTACCCGACGATGACGGATGTCATGCCCAGGTCGTGACGTCGGCACGAGGGACGCCGGGGGCGGCGGCGGCACTCTCGAGGCATGCAGACAGCAACCCTCCGGACCGCGGCGCCCAGCACCGACGCCGTCCGGCTCGACGGCCTCGTGAAGCACTTCGGCAGCGGCGACCGGCAGGTGACCGCCGTCGACGGCGTCGACCTCGCCGTCCGCCCCGGCGAGATCGTCGCCTTCCTCGGTCCCAACGGTGCGGGCAAGACCACGACGATCGACATGATGCTGGGCTTCTCCACGCCCGACGCGGGCACCGTCCAGATCCTCGGCGGCACGCCGGCGGACGCCGTCGCGCAGGGCAGGATCGCGGCCGTCCTGCAGACCGGCGGGCTGCTCAAGGACCTCACGGTCGCCGAGACCGTCCGGCTGACCGCGAGCCTCTTCCCGACGGCCCGCCCGGTCGAGGAGGTGCTCGGGCGCGCCGGCATCGCCGACATCGCCGGACGTCGCGTCGGCTCGTGCTCCGGCGGGCAGCAGCAGCGGCTGCGGTTCGCCCTCGCGCTGCTGCCCGACCCGGACCTGCTGCTCCTCGACGAGCCCACCACCGGCATGGACGTCGAGGGCCGCCGCGACTTCTGGGCCGCGATCCGCGCGGACGCCGGCCGCGGACGCACCGTCCTCTTCGCCACGCACTATCTCGAGGAGGCCGACGAGTACGCCGACCGGATCGTCCTCGTCCGGCGCGGGCGGATCGTCGCCGACGGCACCCCGGCGTACGTGAAGAGCCTGGCCGCCGGCCGCACCGTGCGCGCCACCCTGCCGGACGCCGACCAGGTCGCGCTGCTGTCCGCGCCCGGCGTGACGTCGGTCGAGGTGCGCGGCGACACCGTCCTGCTGCGGACCGCCGACTCCGACGCCACCGCCCGCTTCCTCCTGACGCGGACGCCGGCGCACGACCTCGAGGTGACGGCGCACAGCCTCGAGGACGCCTTCATCGCCCTCACCACCGACACGACCTCCACCGGGAGCCTTCGATGACCACCGTCCCGATCAGTGCCGCCGCGGACCGGCGCGTGCCGCCGCTCGGCGGGTTCAACCTGACCTTCCTCGGCCTGGAGATCCGCAGGCTGCTGCGCAACCGTCGCACGGTGATCTTCACGCTGATCCTGCCCGCGGCCTTCTTCTTCATGTTCGGCTCGGGGCAGACGGACCCGGCGGCGCGCGCCTACGTGCTCGTCAGCCTCGGCGTCTACGGCGCGATGATCGCCACGACCAGCGGCGGCGCGATGGTGAGCATCGAGCGCGCGCAGGGCTGGAGCCGGCAGCTGCGGCTGACGCCGCTGCGCCCCGTCGCGTACATCGCCATCAAGGTGATCACCGCGATGGTGCTGGGCCTGGCGTCGGTCGTCGTCGACTTCGCCATCGGCGCCGCGGTCGGCGTCCACCTGACCGCGACGCAGTGGATCGTCTGCGGGCTCGTGGCGTGGCTCGGCGCCCTCGTCTTCGCGGCGTTCGGCCTGTTCGCGGGCTACCTGCTGCCGAGCGAGAACGTCATGCAGATCCTCGGCCCGGTGCTCGCGCTCCTCGCCTTCGCCGGCGGGCTCTTCGTGCCGCTGCAGTTCCTCGACCCCACCGTCCAGTCGCTCGCGAAGATGACGCCGGCCTACGGCGTCGGCGAGCTCGCCCGGATCCCGCTCACGCACGACGCCCTCGGGTGGGCACCCGTGCTCAACATCGTGGTGTGGCTCGGGCTGTTCGTCGTGGGCGCGGCGCTCCTCTTCCGGCGGGACACGAGGCGGGTGTGACCGGCTCCGCGGGCGCTCCGGGGACGACGGATACCGTCGTCCCCGTGGCGCGTCCGGAGCTCCCCGCCGGGGTCGCCGTCCCGAGCGACGACGACCCCGCGCGGAACGTCGCCCGGGGCCGACTCGGCTGGATCTTCGCCGCCGTCTGGCTGGTGTACCTCGCGCCCGTCGTGCAGGAGGCGGTCCGCCGACCGGACCTCCTCGAGCGCGTCGTCGGCATCACCGCGGTCGTCGTGTTCGGCGTCGCGTACGTGTGGTCGTTCCTGCTGCTGCGCCGGTGGCGGCGGCGCGGCTGGGGCGTCCCGATGGCGTGGCGGGTCCGGGTGCTGGGCCTGTCCGTCACGCTGTTCGTCGTCACCGCCCTGACGGTGGGCGAGCAGTCGCTGGCCATGCTCGTGTTCGTCGCCGTGCAGTCGATCTTCGTGTTGCCGCGGCGGGCGGGGCTGGTGGCCGCGGGTGCCTGCGTGGTGGTCGCGGAGGCGCTGGTCCACCTGCCGGGCTGGTCAACGATGGAGGGTGTCGGGTTCTCGATCGCCCTCGCCTCGCTCGCGATGTGGG